>NZ_AYMF01000011.1:0-272267 GCF_000633435.1 Achromobacter sp. DH1f
GATCATGCTGTTCGATGAGCCGACCTCGGCGCTGGACCCGGAAATGGTCAAGGAAGTGCTGGACGTGATGGTCAACCTGGCCCAGGAAAGCGGCATGACGATGCTGTGCGTGACCCACGAAATGGGCTTTGCGCGCAAGGTCGCCAACCGCGTCATCTTCATGGACCGCGGCGAGATCATCGAGCAGAACAGCCCGGACGAGTTCTTCGACAATCCGCAGAACGAACGCACCAAGCTGTTCCTGAGCCAGATCCTGCATTGATCTGCATCGCGGGCGCTGCACCGTCGATCCCAGGCCGCCTTCCTCTGAAGGCGGCTTTTCTTTTGGTCGAATTCGAGCCGCTTTCGGCGGTAGCCCTTTGTTACGCTGTTCTGCTCGCTGCGGTATGCTACCGACCGCCAATGATGCATCGAGAGGAGAACACGAGATGAAACAGACCCCCCGTAGCGCCCTGCGCCGCGCCTTGCTGGGCGGCGCCGCGGCCCTGGCCGCCACGCTGGCCTTTTCCGCGCCCGTGCTGGCCCAGGCCACCGATTTCCCCACCAAGCCGCTGCGCTTCGTGGTGCCTTACCCGCCCGGCGGTCCGCTGGACACCATGGCCCGCATGCTGGCCGAAAAGGTGCGCGGCTCGCTTGGCCAGCCCGTGATCGTGGAAAACCGCTCGGGCGCCGGCGGCAACATCGGCGCCGACCTGGTGGCCAAGGCCCCGGCCGACGGCTACACCCTGGTGATGGGCGCCGTGGCCACCCACGCCATCAATCCCTGGCTGTTCGCCAACCTGCCTTATGACCCGGTGAAGGACTTCGCGCCCATCACCATCGTCACGTCGGTGCCGAACGTGCTGGTCATGAACGTCGAATTCGCCACCAAGAACAAGATCCAGACGCTGGCCGACCTGATCGACTATGCCAAGAAGAACCCGGGCAAGCTGAACTACGGTTCAGGCGGCAACGGCAGCGCGGGCCACCTGTCCGGCGAACTGCTCAAGGCGCGCGCCGGCATCAACGTCGAGCACATCCCCTACCAGGGCGCCGCACCCGCGCAGCTGGCGCTGCTGTCGGGCCAGTCGGACTTCATGTTCGACAACCTGGCGGCCTCGGCACCGCTGATCAAGGACGGCAAGGTCAAGGCGCTGGCCGTGACCACCGCCAAGCGCTCGTCGCTGCTGGCCGATGTGCCCACCGTGGAAGAGTCCGGCATCAAGGGCTTTGACCTGGGCACCTGGTTCGGCGTGTTCGCCACGGGGGGCACGCCCGCGCCGGTGGTGGCCAAGCTGCACAAGGCCTTCGCCGACGCGATGGAGCTGCCGGATGTGAAGCAGCGTTCGCTGCTGATGGGGTCGGAAGTCGGCCCGATGACGCCCGAAGCCTTCGCCGAATTCGTCAAGAACGAAAAGGCCAAGTACCAGGAGATCGTGAAGATCTCCGGCGCCAGCCTGAATTGAACGCAGGCGCCTGATGCGTGCTTGCCGGCGATAGGCCGTCAGGCACACGGGCCTGATGCAAGCCGCGCCCGAGGGCGCGGCTTTTTCTTTGGCCGGCCAGATTGCATACGTGGTCGGCCGATGGCGTTACGCCACGGGCGCGGCCAGCAGGTTGTCGACCAGCCGCAGCAGCAGTTTGCGGTCGGTTTCCAGGTCGGTGCAGCCGTACTGGTCGGCCTCGCGATTGACCCAGGCATTGCTCGCGCGCCATTGCTCGCCTTGCGGCTGCAAGGTCACGGCGTAGATCCAGATGCCGGTCCAGCTGCGGTGAAAGCGCAGCACGCCGTCGTCCAGGTAGATGAACCACTTGTCTTCCATTTCCTGCGGCACCCGGCCTTGGCGCAGGCGGGCGTACTGTTCGGCCGTATAGACGACATCAAAGGGCAGGGCAGTGCGCTTTTTCGGCGCGGGCAGGTGTTTCCAGGAAGCGGCTTGGGCGTCGGGCATGGGGATCGATTTGATATATGCTGGCTGATGCGCGTGCGGTTGTCGCGGCGCACCGACACCCGGTGCGCGACCCTACGCATACTAAGGCCTGACCATGCATTTGTCCCCTGCCATTCCCATCCTGCGCATCTTTTCCGAAGAAAAGGCGCGCGAGTTCTATCTGGATTTTCTGGGCTTTGAATGGGACTGGGAGCACCGCTTCGAACCCGGCCTGCCGCTGTACGCGCAGGTGCACCGCGGCGACCTGGTGCTGCACCTCAGCGAGCATCACGGCGACGCCACGCCCGGCTCTGCGATCTTCGTGCGTACGCAGGGCGTGGATGACTACCAGGCCGAATTGGCCGCCAAGCAATACGGCTATGCGCGCCCCGGCATCGAAGACGCGCCCTGGGGCCGGCTGCTGCAGGTTACCGACCCCTTCGGCAACCGGCTGACGTTCTGCGAGTCGCAGGATTAGGGCCTACATCTTGCAGTCGGCCGCGTGCACGTCGGTGTGGTCGCGCGCAATCACCTTGAGGTTCTTGTAGACCAGCTTGCCGTCGGGGCCGGCCTCGATGTGCAGCAGATACCAGTCCTGTACGGGATGCTGGTTGGGGCCGAACTTGAACTTGCCGCGCACGCTGGGGAAGTCGGCGCGGCGCAGGGCGTCGCGGAAGGCGTCGGGCTTGCCGGCGATGTCGCCGCCCGCGGCCTTCAGGGCCGTGCCGATCAGGTTGGCGGTGTCGTAGGCCTGCGCGGCATAGGCGGTGGGCGCGCGGTTGTAGGCCTGGGTGAAGGACTGGACGAAATGCTTGTTCTGCGGGTTGTCCAGGTCTGCGCTCCACAGCGAACTCAGGTAGAAGCCCTTGCCCGCGGTGCCGGTGGCGGCCAGCATGCGCTCGTCCATCGAATAGATCGGCGTGATCATCTTGATCTTGCCGTCCAGCCCGGAATTGGCGAACTGCTTGGTCAGGTTGATGCCCGCGCCGCCCGGATGGAACTGGAAGATGGCGTCGGGCGCCAGCGATCGTACGCGCGCCAGTTCGACCGAAAAATCGGCCTGGTCCAGCTTGGTGTAGATCTCTTCGGCGATCTCGCCCTTGTAGGTGCGCTTGAAGCCTGCCACGGCGTCGCGCCCGGCCTGGTAGTTGGGCGCCATGACGACGACGCGCTTGGCGCCCAATTCGTTGGCGGCCATGCCGGCGGTGTCGGCGTACGAATCGTTCTGGAACGACACCGAGAAGTAGTTGGGGTTGCAGGCCTTGCCGGCGTAGTTGGACGGCCCGGCGTTCAGGCTGACATAGAAGCCGCCGGCGTTGAGCACGGTGGGCGCCACCGCGGCCAGCACGTTGGAGAAATTGACGCCTGTGAACAGGCGCACGCCGCCCTGCACCATTTTGTCGGCGATCTGCTTGGCATTGGCCGGCTTGAGCGCGTCGTCTTCGACCCGCACGTTGACCGGCACGCCGCCCAGCTTGCCGCCGCCTTCCTTGACGGCCAGCATGAAGGCGTCGCGCTCGTCCTCGCCGATGTAGCCGGCGGGCGTGGACAGCGTGCCGATGAAGCCGATGTCCACGGGCTTTTGCTGGGCCTGGGCAGCCAGGGCTGCCATTGCCAGCAGCGCCGCGGCGGCGCCGCGGATGGTGGGGTGTGTCATGGTGGTCTCCTCCTTGCCTGCCGTTTTTCTACGGCTCGATGGGTCCCGCGAGACAGTTCTCCACTTTCCAGCCATAGAGCCACTGCAACGCGTCATAGAACTGGGACTGGCTGCGGCCGGTCCACAGCATGTTGCGCACGGTGCGTTCGACGCCCCGCGCGTGATACAGGCGGCCCATTTCGCGGGTCGACCAGACCACGCGCGCGCTGCGCGGAATGCGCACCGATTCGTACAGGCGGAAAGCGGCTTCCAGATCGTGATCGCAGCGCTTGACGGCTTCGCCCAGCGTCACCGCGTCTTCCAGCGCCATGCAGGCGCCTTGGGCCATGTATTGCGTCATCGGGTGGGCGGCGTCGCCCAGGATCGTGACGCGGCCCTGGCCCCAGCGTTCGACCGGTTCGCGGTCGGCGGTGGCCCAGCGTTTCCATGACGTGGGGCGGTCCAGCATCTGGTGCGGCCGCGGGTGGATGCCCTGGAAGTACGACAGCACTTCTTCCTTGCTGCCTTCGCGCACGCCCCATTGTTCTTCTTCGCGGCTGTGGAAGGTCACGACCAGGTTGTATTGCTGGCCGCCGCGCAAGGGGTAGTGCACCAGGTGGCAGTGCGGCCCGGCCCACAGCACCGGCGCGTTGATGCGCAGTTCCTCAGGCATGTTGTCGCGTTCCACCACGGCGCGGTAGACCACGTGGCCCGTCACGCGCGCCGGATCGCCGATCAGGCGTTCGCGGATGACGGACTTCACGCCATCGGCGCCTACCACGGCATCGGCCTGGTAGCGATTGCCGTCGGTGTCGACCACTTCGACCCGCCGGCCGTCCTGGAACACGCTGGCTATCTGGGTCGAGGTGCGAAAGCGGATCAGCGGGTTCTGCTGCACGGCTTCCAGGATGGACAGGTGGATGTCCGCGCGGTGGATCACGGCATAGGGGCCGTTGAAGCGCTCGCGAAACGCCGCGCCGGTGTCGATGCGCACCACTTCGCGGGCATCGACCGCGTCCATCATGATGATGTGGTCGGTGAATACCGCCCGCTGACGCGCGGTGGCGCCCACGCCCAGCGCGTCCAGCGCGGCAAAGGCGTTGGGCCCCAGCTGGATGCCGGCGCCGATTTCGCCGATGTGCGCGGCCTGTTCCAGCAACTGCACCGCGATGCCCTGGCGGGTCAGCGCCAGCGCGGCGGCCAGGCCGCCGATGCCGCCGCCCACGACGATCACGGATTGCGGGGAAGTAGAGACTGCCGGTGTTGCGTTCATTGCCTGGTTCCTTGCAGGTTCATTCCTGGCGGCCCAGGAAGGCGCCCTGGCTTTCCAGCTGCGCCTGCAGCGCCGCCACGGGCACGTCGGCCGGCGCGATGCCGGCGCGCAGCGCCATCGCCGATGCCGTGCCGGCCGCTTCGCCCATGACGAAGCAGCTGCCGCTGACACGCGCCGCCGACTGGCCTTCGTGCGTCATCGAGGCGCAGCGCCCGGCCACCAGCACGTTGCCGGCCACGCCCGCGCCGCGGCGCGGCACCATCATGCGAAACGGCAGCTGGTTGTAGCCGCGCGATTCGGGAATGGGCGGCCACATCCATTGCACGTCGCCGGCCGTGTGCATTTCCAGCGGCCAGCCGTTCACGCCGATGCTGTCTTCGAAATCGGCGCAGCCCAGGACGTCTTCCTTGGTCAGCACGGCTTCGCCGACGATGCGGCGGGTTTCGCGGATGCCCAGTTGCGGGGCGATGTCCAGCACATAGGCCTGTTCGAAGCCCGGCACCTTGGCGCGCAGGAAGGCCAGGTACTGCGTGATCTGGCGGCGGCCTTCCAGTTCGCCGGCCGACAGCGACGCGGCGTCGGTGCCGTCGGCCGCGCTACCGTCGGCGTTGGCCAGCTGCGTGACGTTGACGCGCCATTCGTAGTCATGCTTTTGCGGCCGCACGATGGCGCCGCGCCGCGGAAAGGTGAACTCGCCGCTGGCGGCGGCCTGGTCCATCAGCAGCGGAATCGTCTTCCAGGCTTCCTGGGCGCGGACGCCGTCGACATTGCCGACCTTGAACATCAGCGTGGGGTAGAGCATGTGCCCCTGGGCATCGCCTTTCTCGAAGGGCAGGCCGCCCCACTGGGCGATGTCGGCATCGCCCGAGCAGTCGATGAAGACCTTGCCGCGCACCGCGCAGCGGCCCGACTTGGTTTCCAGGAACAGCGCGTCGACATTGCCCGCCGCGTCGCGCGTCAGGCCGGTGGCCAGGGCGTGGAACAGGATCTGCGCGCCGCTGTCCTGCACCATGCCATCGGCCGCGCACTTGAAGGCCGAGATGTCGTAGGCCTGGGCGTGGATCTTGCCCAGGATCAGGTGCGGGTCGTTCAGGCCGTCCAGCGCGCGCATGCGGTCCAGCAGCTCGTCGGTCATGCCGTGCACCACCTGGCGGATGTCGCCGTGGATGTTGGCATGCAGGCCGCAGAAGTTGGACACCCCCGCGGCCGTGCCCATGCCGCCCAGAAAGCCGTAGCGTTCCACCAGCAGCACGCGGGCGCCGTTGCGGGCGGCGCTGGCGGCCGCGAGAATGCCGGCGGGGCCGCCGCCCAGCACCACGACGTCGTATTCGCCATACAGCGGAATCTGGCGGGCGGGTTCGGTAATGCTCATGCTTGTCTCCTTGCGCAACGCTATTGGCCCTTGATGCCGAGCTTCTTGATCAGGGGCTCCCAGCGCTTGAGTTCGTCGTCCATGTAGGCGCGGAATTCAGCCGGGCTGCTGCCCACGGGGTCCATGAATTGCGCTTGCAGGCGCTTGACGACTTCCGGGTCGCGGATCGCCTGGATCAGCGCGTCGGACAGCTTTTTCTGGATGTCGGCCGGCACCTTGGACGAGATCACGAAACCGATCCAGGCCGAGCCTTCGATGCCCGGCACGCCGGCTTCGGCCAGCGTAGGAATCTCGGGCAAGAGGCCCGAGCGCTTGGACGAGGTCACGGCCAGCGCCTTCAGGCGGCCATCCTTGACCATCGGCATCACGGCGATGGGCGGCAGCGCGGCGAACTGCGTGTCGCCCGACAGCAGCGAGGTCAGCGCGGCGGGCGATGACGGATAGGGCACGTGCGTGGCGCGCGCGCCGATCTGCTGCAGCAGCAGTTCCACGGCCAGGTGCGACACCGTGCCGGCGCCCGGCGAGGGGAAGTTGTACTTGTCCGGGTTCTTCTTCAGTGCCTCCAGCAATTGGCCGACGTTGGCAATACCGGCGTTGGCCGGCACCACCAGCACGTTGGGCTGGTGCACCGCCAGCGTCAGGGGCGCCAGGTCGGTGGCCGGCGCATAGGGCAGCTTGTCGAACAGCAGCGTGTTGTTCACCAAAGGGCCGGTGATGGACACGCCGAAGGTGTAGCCGTCGGGCTTGGCGTTGGCGATGGCGAAGGTGCCGATGTTGCCGCTGGCGCCGGGCTTGTTTTCCACCACCACGGTCTGGCCCAGGATGGCGCCGGCCTTCTCGCCGACGATGCGCGCCACCTGGTCGGGGCTGGAGCCCGGGCCGAACGGCACGATGGCCTTGAGCGGCTGCGTCGGCCAGGCATCGGCGGCCTGCGCCGCGCCCAGCGGTGCCAGCGCGATCAGGCCCAGGGCCAGGGCGCGTGCCGCGGCACCGCGCGCTCGGGTCAGGGGGGTGAAATCACGCATGCTTGTCTCCCACGATTCTCATGGTGTTGAAATAGGTTTGTTCATTGGCGATGAAGGCCGCGACCATCGCGCGGTAGGCTGCGTCCACCACCTGGTCCAGGTTCTCGAAGCCGCGGTCATGGCGTTCGGCCAGGCGCCGCACTTTGTCGAACACCTCGGCCTGGCGGGCCGGGGCGCTGACCTGGAAGGCGTCGCGCTTGAAACGCGCGGCGTCCTTCACGTACATGGCGCGTTCGGCCATCAGCCGCACGATCTCGTCATCGAGCCGATCGATGTTGGCGCGCACCTCGGACAGGGTCGCGCACAGGGGCCGATAGGCGGGGTCGGTGTATTCGCGCAGCGGCGCGCCCTGGGGGTCGGGCTCCTGGCCCGGGGTGGCTTGGCGGCTCATTTGACGTAGTCCGGCTGGTTGGCGGGCGCGGCCTGCTGGAAGGCGGGCTGGGCGGTGCAATGCGCATAGACGCGCAGCGCGTTCGGGTAGGCCGACAGGTCGCAACCCATGCGCTGGGCGTTGGCCACTTGCGGCACCAGGCAGCAGTCGGCCAGCGTCGGCGCATCGCCAAAGCAATAGGCGCCGTGGCCGTGGCGGGCCAGCAGGGTCTCGACCGCCGTCAGGCCTTCGCGGATCCAGTGGTGGTACCAGGCGTTCTTCTGCGCCTCGGTGGCGCCCAGTTCTTCCTGCAGGTAGCGCAGGATGCGCATGTTGTTGACCGGATGGATATCGCAGGCAATGGCGTCGGACAGCTCCAGCACGCGGGCGCGCTCGCGCGCATCCTGCGGAATCAGGCGCGGGGTGGGGTGCGTGGCGTCCAGGTAGTCGATGATGGCCAGCGACTGCGACAGCGAGAAATCGCCGTCGGTCAAGAGCGGCACGCCGGCCGACGGGTTGATGGCGACGTAGCCGGCGGCGCGCTGTTCCTGCTTGCGCAGGTTGATGGGCAGCACCTCGAACGCCACGCCCTTCAGGGCCAGCGCGATGCGCACGCGGTACGAGGTGGAGCTGTTGAAGAAGCTGTGCAGTTGCATGGGGCCCCCGGCTCAGTCGATGCGCACGCTGAGCGTGCCCAGGCCGTCCACGCCGCCGACCATCGTGTCGCCGCGCACCACCGGGCCCACGCCTTCGGGGGTGCCGGTGTAGATCAGGTCGCCGGCTTCCAGGCGGAAGTACCTGGACAGGTAGGCGATGGTTTCGGCGACCGACCAGATCAGCTTGCCGATGTCGCTGCGTTGCTTGTCCTTGCCGTTGACCTGCAGCCAGATGGCCGCCTGGTGGATGCCGGCGACGTCGGCCGCGGGGTGCAGCGGACCGATCGGGGCGCTTTGGTCGAAGGCCTTGCCCAGTTCCCACGGGCGGCCGGCTTCGCGCATTTTCATCTGCAGGTCGCGGCGGGTCATGTCCAGGCCGACGGCATAGCCCCACACGTGTTGCAGGGCCGCTTCGACGGCAATGTTCGCGCCGCCTCGGCCGATGGCCGCGACCAGTTCGATCTCGTAGTGCAGGTTGGCAGTTTCGGGCGGGTAGGGCAGCGACAGCGTGGTGTCCGGGGCCACCGGCACCACGGCGTCGGCCGGCTTGCAGAAGAAGAAGGGCGGTTCGCGGTCGGGGTCGAAGCCCATCTCGCGGGCATGGGCGGCGTAGTTGCGGCCCACGCAGTAGACGCGGCGCACGGGGAAGCGGTCGGCGCTGCCGGCGACGGGCACGGCAACGGGAGCGGCGGGATCAAAGACAAAAGACATGGGTCACCTTGTAGGAATGCGGGGCCGGCGCCCGTGCGGGCACCGGTCGGCATGAAGCGGGGAACGCGGGGCGTTCAGGCGATGCGCGCTTCGCGCCACAGGCCCAGGGCGTCCTGCACCGGGCGGTCGGAATAGCTGAACAGCGTGGCGTCGTCCAGCGCCGCCAGCTGCACCGGCAGCCACGACGGCGCCACGAACACGTCGCGCGGGCCGAAGTGGAATTCGGCGTCGCCGATGCGCGCCGTGCCGCGGCCTTCGACCACGCTGTAGACGGTGGAGTCGGTGCTGCGAAACGGCTTGCCCTGAAAGCCCGCGGGCAGCAGCTGCATGAAGGTGGCCATGGTGGGCATGGGGTAGCCGCCGGTGGCCGGGTTCAGGTAGCGCAGCTTCACGCCATCCCAGGGGTCGAGTTCGCCGTGGCGGTACAGCGAATCCAGGGCTTCGCGGCTGCGCTCGTAGGGGTAGTTGAAGATCGGCGAGGTGCCGCCGGCCGCGCGATGCCGCACGGGCGCCATGTTGTGGCCAAAGCGCGCCATGCTGTCGCCTTCGGGGCGCGTGACGGGCTGCGTGGCCGACGGGTAGTTCTCGGCAAAGCCCGCGTCCAGGAAGCGCAGCAGCGGAATGTCCAGGCCGTCCAGCCACACCACGGGTTCGCCGCCGTCGACCGTTTCGGCGTTGCCGTGGTCGTGCCAGGTCCAGGACGGCGTGATGATGAAATCGCCCGGGTGCATGGTGGTGCGTTCGCCGTTGACGGCGGTGTAGGCGCCGCGGCCTTCGACGATGAAGCGCAGGGCCGACTGGGTGTGGCGATGGCTGGGCGCGATTTCGCCGGGCAGGATCAGCTGCAGGCCGGCGTACAGGCTTTGCGTGATGCTGGCCTGGCCGGGCAGGCCGGGGTTCTCCAGGATCAGCACGCGGCGCACGGCCTCTTCGGCGGTGATGAGCGAGCCCGAGGCCAGCACGTCATCGCGCACGTCGTCGTATTTCCAGAGGGCGGGCACGCAGCGCGGCGCAGGGTGGCGCGGCACCAGGTTGTGCAGCGATTCCCACAGGGGCGCCATGTGTTTCTGCGCGATGCGCGCGTAATAGGCGGCGCGGTCCGCGCCGGTGGAATGGCTGTCGGGCATGCTTGTCTCCTGTGGAGCCGGCATCGAGGCCAGCTCTCTTCTAGGCATGGCCCGCCGCTGCGAGAGGCGCGGCAGGTCCTGATGTGGAGACGATTATGCGGAACGAGCTATGTGTTTAATAATGAAATTATCTTATTATCCATACCAATAACCATATACGTACGGCGCCGCCCGGCCCACGTACGACACCTCACAAGAGACAAGAGGGCGCCATGGACTGGACCCACCGCCTGCGCCTGCGCAACCTGAAAATGTTGCTCAGCCTGGCCCAGACTCGCAACATCAGCCACTCGGCCGCCATGCTCAACACGACCCAGCCGGGCCTGTCGAAATGGCTGAAGGACCTGGAAGACGATATCGGCCTGCCGCTGTTCGAGCGCCATGCGCGCGGCCTGCGGCCCACGCCGCATGGCGACGTGCTGATCGCGCATGCGCAGCGGGTCGAGGCGCAGCTGGACCGCGCCAGCGCCGACATGGCCGCGCTGCGCGAAGGCGGCGGCGGCCGGGTGGTGATCGGCGCGTCGGGCGCTTCCGCGTCCGACACCGTGCCGCTGGCGGTGATGAAACTGTTGGAACGCATGCCGCAGGCGCGCGTGAAGCTGGTGGAAGGCACCACCGACCGCCTGCTGGCGCAACTGGCCCAGGGCGACCTGGACATCGTGGTGGGCCGTTCGGCGCCCGAGCACCACGACCCCGCCATCCGCTTCGAAGCCCTGTACCTTGAACCGATCCACCTGGTGGCGCGGCCGCGCCATCCGCTGTTCGCGCTGGAACAGCCGGGCTGGCCGGACCTGCTGTCGTACCGCTGGATCCTCTGGCCCAAGGGCACGCCGATTCGCAACGCAGTCGACGCCGCGCTGGCCGCGGCCGGGCAGGCGCCGCCCGCAGATCACGTGGAATCCAACTCGGTCACCATCAACCTCACCTTGATCAACAACAGCGACATGATCGGCGTGGCCTCGCACCGCGCCGCGCTGCGCTTTGCGCAGATGAAGGCGATGCGCATTATCCCGGTGCGGCTGTCGGGCTTTGGCTCGGTGGCGATGTACTGGCGCGAAGACGCCTTCCGCCCGGCCGCCGTGCAGGAAGCCATGGCGGCGCTGCGCAAGACGGTGGCCGAACACGCCCCGGGCGTGACGAGGCTGTGATGGCATCCAGCCCGGGCCTGAATGCGCTGATCGCGCAGTGCCGCAAGCTGGAAGCGGCGCTGCGGGACGAGGCCGGGCGCGAAAATGGCGCGGCGCCAGAGCGGGAGCGCCGCGCTGCCGCCACGTCCACCGCCATGCATCGCTTCATTGCCGACGTGGACGCGCGCCAGACGCCGCCCGGGCTTTGGTCGCCGCTGGTGCTGGCGGTGTTGACGATGGTCGGGGGCATCGGCGTGGGCATCGGCCTGTTGAGCCTGCTGCTGCGCCCCGCGGGGCCGGCGTTGGCGGCCTTTGCGCTGGTGCTGGCCTGCGCGGTCACCGCGCTGGCGCTGGCCATCGGCGTGGTGGCCTTCATGGGCGGCCACGCGTTCGGCCTGGTGCTGCTCAAGCGCACCGCGCTGACCCTGGCGGCCAGCGGCGCCCTGGGGCTGATCGCCTGGTCGCAGGGAGACATGCGGGCCGTGGGCCCGGTGGTCGCCTTGTTGGGCGGCGCGGGCGCCTGGCTGCTGATGAACAGCAATGCGTTCTATGTGTTCGCCGGCTACCAGATGGCGCGGCGCGTGATGCAGGCGCAGGCGCGGCGGCGTTGAGCCGCCGTCCGGCTGGACTTGCCCGGCCGATCCAGCCAGATCGTGCAAGGGGCATACGGCAGCGGCGTGGCCCGCTGCCGGTTGGCCTAGTTGGCGGTGTTGGACCAGCCCTTGGACAGTTCCACCGCCTGGCGCCAGCGTTTCATGCGGGCGTCGCGCACCGATTGCGGCCAGGACGGTTCGAACGTGCGTTCGGCCTGCCACTTGGAGGCGAATTCATCCTGGCTCGACCAGAAGCCGACCGCCAGCCCGGCCAGGCCGGCCGCGCCCAGCGCGGTGGATTCCGGCACCCGCGGGCGCACCACGGGCACGCCCAGCAGGTCGGCCTGCATCTGCATCAGCAGGTCGTTGCGGGCGGCGCCGCCGTCCACCCGCAGTTCGGTCAGCGCGATGCCGCTGTCGCCGTTCATGCAGGTGAGCAGTTCGGCGCTTTGCAGCGCGATGGATTCGAGCGTGGCGCGGGCGATGTGGGCGCGGGTGGTGCCGCGCGTCAGGCCCACCAGCGTGCCGCGGGCGTAAGGGTCCCAGTGCGGCGCGCCCAGGCCGGCAAAGGCCGGCACCATGAAGACGTCGTCGGTGTCGGCCACGCTGGCGGCCAGCGATTCGATTTCCTCGGACCGCTGGATGATGCCCAGCCCGTCGCGCAGCCACTGCACCGCGGCGCCGGCCACGAACACGCCGCCTTCCAGCATGTAGGTGGGACGCCAGGCGTTCTGGCCTTGGGCCGGCAGGCCCCAGCCGACGGTGGACAAAAGGTGGTTATGCGACTGCACCGGCTGGTCGCCGACGTTCATCAGCATGAAGCAGCCGGTGCCGTAGGTGTTCTTGGCCATGCCCGGCTTGAAGCAGGCCTGGCCGAAGGTGGCGGCCTGCTGGTCGCCCGCCACGCCGGCGATGGGAATGGATCCGCCCAGCCATTCGGGCAGGGCCTCGCCCACCACCGCGCTGCTGGGCGCGATGGCCGGCAGCACGCTGCGCGGAATGTTGAGCAGCGCCAGGATCTCGTCGTTCCAGTCTTGCGTATGCAGGTCGAACAGCATCGTGCGCGACGCGTTGCTGGGGTCGGTGCTGTGCACCGCGCCGCCCGTCAGTTGCCACACCAGCCAGGTGTCGACCGTGCCGAAGGCCAGTTCGCCGCGCTCGGCCTTCTGGCGCGCGCCGGGCACGTGGTCCAGCAGCCAGGCCAGCTTGGTGCCCGAGAAATAGGCGTCCAGCACCAGGCCCGTGCGCGCCTGCAGGAAGTCGGCGTGGCCGTCCGCGCGCAGCTGGTCGCACAGCGGCGCCGTGCGGCGATCCTGCCAGACGATGGCGCGGGCCAGCGGGCGGCCGGTGGCGCGTTCCCAGATCAGGGTGGTTTCACGCTGGTTGGTGATGCCGATGGCCGCCACGTCGGCGGCGCTGGCGGCGGCGTTGCGCAAGGCTTCGCGGGCCACGTCCAGCTGGCTGTGCCAGATTTCGCCGGGGTCGTGCTCGACCCAGCCCGGCCGCGGGTAGTGCTGGCGGAATTCGCGTTGGCCGATGCCGCGCACCACGCCGTCGCGATCGAACACGATGGCGCGGGAGCTGGTGGTGCCCTGGTCCAGGGCTAGGACAAATTCATTCGTCGTCACTTTGTTTGGCGCCGTTCAGGTGTGCCCCGGCCAGCGGATCGAGGCGTCTAAAGGAAAAGACCGAGGCCGCGCACAGCAGGCCGATGACGATGAAGCCGGCGATGACGTCGCCGACCGCCAGTGTTTCGGCGCCGCGCAGCGTCATGCTGATGTTCAGCGTGACGGCGGCCACACCCACGCCAAGGCTGATGCCCAGTTGCTGCGCCATGGCGGCGAAGCTGCTGGCGCGGCTCATCTTGGCAGGGGGGATGTCGGCATAGGTTAGCGTATTTACCCCGGTGAACTGCAGCGAACGGAAGAAGCCGCCGACCAGCAGGATGGCGATCAGCAGCCACACCGGCGTGGCGGGCGTGAACGTGGCGCACACCATGATGAAGATGCCGGTCAGCACCGCGTTCACGGTCAGCACGCGGCGAAAGCCGAAGTGGCGCACGATGGGCGTGGCCACGAACTTCATCAGCAGGGCGCCGGCCGCGCTGGCAAAGGTGATCAGGCCGGCCGAGAACGGCGACAGGCCGAAGCCCACCTGCAGCAGCATGGCCAGCAGGAAGGGCGTGGCGCCCACGGCGAAGCGGCACAGATTGCCGCCCAGGGTCGAGATGGCGAAGGTGGGAATGCGCATCAGCGACAGGTCGATGATGGCGTAGTCGATGCGCCGCGCGTGCCAGCCATAGGCCAGGCCGCAGGCCGCGCCCAGCGCGATCAGGCCCAGTAGGGCGGGCAGGGGCATCACGTCGCGGCCGATGGCCTCGAAGCCGCTGACCAGCGCGGCCAGGCACACGGCGCTGAGCAGAAAGCCCAGCCAGTCCAGGCGCGGCGCGGTCTCTTCCTTGATTTCGGCCACGAAGCGCAGCACCAGGGCGATGCCCAGGATGCCGATGGGGATGTTGATCAGGAAGATCCAGTGCCACGACATGTACGTGACCATGAAACCGCCCAGCGGCGGCCCGATCACCGGCCCCAGCAGCGCCGGGATCGACAGGAACGACATGGCCTTGAGCAGGTCCTGCTTGGGCACGGTGCGCAGGAGGATGATGCGCCCCACCGGCACCATCATGGCCCCGGCCATGCCCTGGATGACCCGGGCGATGACCAGCTGGGGCAGGTCTTGCGACAGGGCGCAGGCCACCGAACTGAGCGTGAACAGGCCGATCGCGGCCACGAACACCCGGCGCGCGCCGTAGCGGTCGGCCGCCCAGCCGCTGACCGGCACGAACACGGCCACCGACAGCAGGTAGGAGGTAATGGCCACGTTCAGGCGCACCGGGGTCGATCCCAGGGCCCGGGCCATGGCCGGCAGGGCGGTGGCCACCACGGTGGCGTCCAGCATCTGCATGAACAGCGCGCAGCCCACGATGAAGGGGATCATTCGCGCCGCGCGTACCGCGTCCGGGGTTGAGGGGGGAGCGGGATTGGCTGCGGCTGCGGATTCTGCGGACATGGCGGGAGGGGGCGTTGGGAGCCAAAAGATTGTAACGCCGGGGCCCGGTCCCGCGTGAAGTAAACTCCGGGTATCCGAAACCCAATGAAATTGGTGCCATGGCGACCAACTACGAATCCGAGATCACCCTTTTCCTGAAAGACTTCAAGCAGTCGCATCCTGGCACCGAAGAACGCCAGCGCGAAGGCCGCGCCCGTCTTTGGGACAAGCCGCAAGACGCGGAGCTGCTGGAAGGCTTCCGCGCGGCCCGCGTGCCGCAAAAGCCGTACGTGTATCAGGCCGACTGATCTCGTTGCGGCAAACATGGCCCACCCCCCCTCCGTCCCGGGCGATGCCCTGGCCGCGCTAGTGGAACCGCCCGTCGACAGCACCCCCGACACGATAGACAGCGTCGCTTTCGCGCGTCTGTACGGCGAGCCGCTGTTCCAGATGCCGACGGACCTGTACATTCCGCCGGACGCGCTGGAGATCTTCCTCGAGGCGTTCGAGGGGCCGCTGGACCTCTTGCTCTACCTGATCCGCAAACAGAACTTCAATGTGCTGGACATCCCCATGGCGGATGTCACGCGGCAGTATCTGTCCTATGTCGACCAGATCCGCATCCACAACCTTGAGCTGGCGGCGGAATACCTGCTCATGGCGGCGATGCTGATCGAGATCAAATCGCGCATGCTGCTGCCGGTGAAAAAGACCGACACCGGCGAAGAACCCGAAGATCCGCGCGCCGAACTGGTGCGCCGCCTGCTCGAATACGAGCAGATGAAGCTGGCCGCCCAGAAGCTGGACGCCATGCCCCAGCTGGGCCGCGACTTCGTCAGCAGCCACGCCGTGGCCGACCTGAGCGTCGAGCGCATGCTGCCCGAAGTCAGTGTCGATGACCTGCGCGAAGCCTGGGCCGACATCATGAAGCGGGCCAAGCTCAACCAGCACCACCACATCACGCGCGAGCAGCTGTCGGTGCGCGACCACATGACGCACATCCTGCGGCGCCTGAACGACGTGCGTTTCATGGAATTCGGCGACCTGTTCATGGAACGCGTGCGCGAAGGCGCGCCCGCCGCCGTCGTCGTGGTGCATTTCATCGCCATGCTGGAACTGGCCCGTGAATCCCTGCTGGAAATCACGCAGGCCGAACCCTATGCTCCCATCTACGTGCGCCTGGCCTACACCAGCGTCGCGGCGGTCGCGGCCTAGGGCCTGTGCGAGGCTCCTTTTAGTGTGAACAGGCCCTAAGGCCTTCGTCAACAGGCCCTGAACCTGACCGGGCTGCCCCCCTCCCCGGAGAATCCCCTTGAAAGTCGTACACACCATCCAGGAATTGCGCGATCAACTGCGCGGCCAGAACCGCGTGTCGTTCGTGCCCACCATGGGCAACCTGCACGAAGGCCATCTGGCGCTGATGAAACTGGCGCGCCAGCATGGCGACCCGGTGGTGGCCAGCATCTTCGTGAACCGCCTGCAGTTCGGGCCCAACGAGGATTTCGACCAATACCCGCGCACCCTGGCCGCCGACATCGAAAAGCTGGAACGCGAGCGCGACGTCTATGTGCTGTTCGCGCCCAATGAGCGCGAGATGTATCCCGAGCCGCAGAATTACCGCGTGCAGCCGCCCGACGACCTGGGCGACATCCTGGAAGGCGAGTTCCGCCCGGGCTTTTTCGCTGGCGTCAGCACCGTGGTGCTCAAGCTGTTTTCCTGCGTGCAGCCGCGCGTGGCCGTGTTCGGCAAGAAGGACTACCAGCAGCTGATGGTGGTGCGCAACATGTGCCGCCAGTTCCAGCTGCCCGTCGAGGTGCTGGCGCACGAAACGGTGCGCGCCGACGACGGCCTGGCCCTGTCGTCGCGCAACCGCTACCTGACCGAGGGCGAGCGCGCCGAAGCCCCGGCGCTGTACGCGCAATTGCAGACGATCGGCCAGCGCCTGGCCGCGGGCGGACGCGATGCGGCCGCCCTGGAACGCGATGCCACCCAGGCCCTGACTGCCCGTGGCTGGCAGGTGGACTACATTGCCCTGCGCCGCCAGCGCGACCTCAAGCGCCCGGAAGCCGCCGACCTGCAGGCCGGCGAGCCGGTGGTGGTGCTGGCTGCCGCCAAGCTCGGCGCGACCCGCCTGATCGACAATCTGGAACTGTCCTACACCGCGTAGGGCGATGACTGGGGGGCGTGGGCACCCCTGTCAGAATTGCCAGCTTACGGCGCTGTCGGGTGCCGGGCAGACTCACTGCAATCCTTCATTGCAGAGCCGAGTCTTTCCATGCAGACACCCCGTCCCGACCTCGATGCCGTCCTGTCCGCCCTGACCCCGCGCGAGCGGCAAATCGTCGCCTACGTCGCGGCGGGCCGCCCCAACAAGGTCATCGCCATCGACCTGGGCATTTCCCTGCGCACCGTGGAATCCCACCGCGCCCGTATTTTCACCAAACTGCGGGCGCGCAATGCCATGCAACTGGCCTGCCGGCTGTGCGCCCATGGCCGCTCGGGCGCATCGCCGGTGCTGGGCATCACACGCGAAGACCCTCTGGCGCCTTCCCTGGCGCCGTCCTTGCCGCCAAGGCCCGGGTCACTGCCCTGGCCCCTTCACCAGGCATCCCCTGAGTTCCCCCGTGGTCGGGCCACGGCTCAATCGGCGGCGTACCAACTGCATGAACCGCAAGACGCGACAGCGGGGTACGCCACCCGGCCGGCGCCGTCGGCGGTTGACACGCAGGCGGGTGGCACAAAAGGTGGCGGCATAGACGTCGGTGGCATGGACGCCGATGATGCAGCGAGCGGTGATGCAGAGCCCGGTCATTTCCATGAACCCAATTAAATTGGTATCTTGGAAGTAAGTGTGTGCTTACATACGATTGGCGTTCGCCCAAAATTCAGGGCCTGGCGAACACAAGGTTCGGTAGGCCCTGGATGGGAACCGCGCGGCTCAGGCCAGGGCGAATACCCGGCCCGTCAGGTTCAGGGGCACTGAGGCGCGTTGGCCTTGGCCAGTTCGTCGATCGGGTCCAGATCCGGCTGGCGGGTCAGGTTGTAGTTCAGGTTGGGCGTCTGGCCGCCGATGGAGCGCACGCGCAGCACGTTGTTGGCGGCCACCAGGAATTCCACCCGCACATTGCCCTGGCCGTCCAGCAGGATGACGCGCGGCGGGCGTTCGTCGGTGGCGTCCCAGCAGCCTTGTTCCACCACCGGGGCGGCCTTCTTGGCGGCGTCTTCCAGGTAGGCGGTGCGGCCGCGCCAGCGGCCGTTGGGCGCCAGGGTCAGCGTGACGCGCTGCGCCGTGCATTGCATGGCGGGCGAGAAACACGGCAGGGTGCCCATATAGGTTTGCGGTTGCGGCACCAGGCTGTTGGCCGTGGCGCTTTGGGTCGCACCGCCCGCGGGGGCGGTGACCGGTGCGGGCGCCGAACCGGCCGACGATGCCGAAACGCTTTCCGCGCCTTCCGGTACGGCCTGGCCGTCTTCGGTGACGTTGCCGCCCTGGGCGGGCTGGCCGGATTGGGCCTGGGTTTTCTTCTGGTCGGGCTTGAGCGCGATCTGCACTTGCGAAGGCGCGCGCAGCACGGTGCGATAGCCGGCGCCCGAGCCCTGGTATTGGGCGTCGGTAACCGTGCTTTCGACCGGTGGGTCGTAGTAGCCTTCGGTGCGTTGCTGGGCGCAGCCGGCAGCGCCCAGTACCGTGCCCGCTAACAGCAGCCCCACGATGCTGAGTTTGCGGGGGCGGGAGAGGATATCGACGCGCGCGGCCATGGCAGCTGATCCGTAAGTTGAGTCTGTCTCCGATTTTACGCACTTATGCGAAGATTCGATACGTTCCCCCACACCCCGAAAGACACTGTTCGCCCTTTATGCACAAATTACGACACGGTCCCTGGCGGCAAGCCTGCCGTTTTGCCGAAAATGCCGGATGTTCGGCAGGGCAGGCCGCGTCGCGGGGCCCCGCATGACCGCCTTGTGGCATGTCTTTCCGATCCCCCTGGCAGGCTTCATTGGCCTGGCGGCACTGGCCGGCCTGTTCGTGGGCGGCTGGCTGACCCGGCTGACCTACCGGCTGCCGCGCATGATGGAACGCGAGTGGCAGGCGCAGTGCCTGGACGCCGTGGGCAAGGCCCGGCCGCCGGCCGACTACGGCTTGCTGGCCCCGCCTTCGCACTGCCCGCATTGCGAAGCCCCCGTGGCCGGTTGGCGGCGGCTGCCGCTCGTGGGCTGGCTGGCGCTGCGGGGCCGCTGCGGCGCCTGTCATGGCGCGATCGGCTGGCGCTATCCCGCGATTGAACTGACCACGTGCGTGCTGTTTGCCGCGTGCGCCTGGCGCTTCGGCGCCACGCCCATCGCGCTGTGCGCCATGGGCCTGTCGGCCGCGCTGGTGGCATTGGCCTGGATCGACCTGGAATCCACCCTGCTGCCCGATTCGATCACGCTGCCGCTGGCCTGGGCCGGCCTGCTGGTGAACCTGTTCGATGCCTTCACCACGCTGCAACTGGCGGTGGTGGGCGCGGTGGCCGGCTATCTGTTCCTGTGGGTTATCTTTCATGCCTTCCGCCTGCTGACCGGGCGCGAGGGCATGGGCTTTGGCGATTTCAAGCTGCTGGCCGCGCTGGGCGCCTGGTTTGGCGTGGGCGCCTTGCCGATGCTGCTCTTGGGCGCGTCGGTGGTGGGCGTGGTGATCGGCGGGGCGCAAACGCTCAGTGGCCGCGCCAGCCGCGGGCAGGCTCTGCCGTTCGGACCGTATCTGGCGCTGGCTGGCGTAGTGGTGCTGCTCCTGGGTGGCGAGCAGGGCCTTAACTGGTTGCTGCGTTGAGACGGGCCGTAACGCAGACGCGGGCCGTGGACCAGCCACAAACAGACAAGCCCGCTTTGGGTACCCGGCCGATGCAGGCGTTGCCGTTCAGACTACCGTTCAAGCTACCGTTCAAGTAAGCAAGGAATGACGCACATGTTCAATATCGGCCTGACAGGCGGCATCGGTTCCGGCAAATCGCGCGTGGCCGACATGCTGGGGGAATGGGGCGCATCGGTGGTCGACACCGACGAGATCGCACGCGCATTGACGGCGGCAGGCGGCGCCGCGATGCCCGCCATCGAACGCGAATTCGGCCCCGGCGCATTGACGGCCGACGGCGCCTTGAACCGCGACTGGATGCGCGAGCGCGCCTTTGCCGATCCGCAGGTTCGCCTGCGCCTGGAAGCCTTGCTGCATCCGGTCATCGGCCAGGAAACCGAACGCCAGGCCGCGGCCGCGCAAGGACCTTACCTGGTGTTCGTGGTGCCGCTGCTGGTCGAGTCGATCGACCGTTGGCGCAGCCGCGTCGACCGCATCTGCGTGGTCGATTGCGACCCGGAAACCCAAGTGGCGCGCGTGCGTTCGCGCAGCGGGCTGACGGACTCTGCCATCAGGCGTATCATGGCGGCACAGGCTGCGCGGGCAAGCCGGTTGGCCGTCGCCGACGACGTCATTATTAACGACGGTGCGACCTCTCCAGAACAATTGCGCGCGCAGGCGAAGACCCTGCATGATCGCTGGCTGGCGCTGGCGGCCACGACGGGCCGGCAAGCCCAGGGCTTGGCCGGCACCCCTGAATAATCTCGGCCTTCAGGCCGACCTCTGATGGGCCTGTTTACAAGCGTGATTGTTTACGAATATCCCTTCAATGAGCGCATCCGCGCTTACCTGCGGCTTGAATACCTGTTCGACAGGTTGTTCTTCTTTGCCCGCGAGGGAGACTCACGCCAGCACCAGGTCGCCGTCACGTCCCTGTTCGATCTGCTCGACGCGTGCGAACGCACCGACGTCAAGGGCGCCGTGCTGCAAGACCTGGAACGCCAACGCGTGGCCCTGATGGGCCTGCGCGACCACCCTGGCGTGGCGCAGGATGCGCTGGAAGGCATGCTGCGCGAACTTGAAAAAGTCTCCGCGGCCCTGGCCGCGCCCGGCAAGACCGGCCAATCGCTGCGCGAAAACGAGTGGCTGACCAGCCTGCGCGGCCGCCTGTCGGTGCCCGGTGGCGCCACCCAGGTCGACATGCCGTCCTATTACGCCTGGCAGCACAAGTCCGAAGCCGCGCGCTGCGCCGACCTGCAAGCCTGGTTGGCGCCTTTCGGGCCGCTCTACGACGGCCTGACGCTGGCGCTGCGGCTGTTGCGCGAGTCCGGCCGCAAGACCGACATCGTGGCCGAACAGGGTGCCTACCAGCAGATGCTGGCCGGCAAGCAGTTCCAGCTGCTGCGCGTGTGGGTCGACCCGACCCAGGGCGCGTTTCCCGAGATCAGCGCCAATAAGTACATGATCTGGATCCGCTTTTCGACGCAGGACGGCGAATTCAAGCCCCAGCAGGTCGCCCGCGACGTCCCGTTCCAGATGACGCTCTGCAATTCCTGACCTGAAGGGCCGGCCCAGGATGGCCGTACCCCGGATGGCCGTACCCCGGATGGCCGGACCCCCGGATGGCCGTACCCGCCCATCGTGCCCCGATTCCTGTTGCGCCCTATTTCAGTCGTAACGGCCAATCGCTGAAATGACGCCTGTCTAGTACACAATACGGCTTTCTCCGTCAGTGCCGGAACCGTTTCCCATGTCCGATAGCCGTCCCGTTTCCCCGACCTCCCGCTGGACCCGCCGCAGAATCATCGGTTTAGGGGTGCTTTTGCTGGTGGTGGCCGGCATTGCCTGGGTGGCGCTGCGGCCGGCGGCCAAGCCGGGCGGCGCGGGCGGCGGACGCCCCGGCGGCGGGCGGCCCAACATGGCGGCGGCCATGGCCAACCTGGCCGTGCCGGTACGGGTAGCCACCGCTGTCACGCAGGACATCGACATCTTCCTGAAGTCGCTGGGCACCGTGACCGCCTACAACACCGTCACCGTGCGCAGCCGCGTCAGCGGCGAACTGGTGGACGTGCCGTTCCAGGAAGGCCAGATGGTCAAGGCCGGCGACCTGCTGGCGCAGGTGGACCCGCGCGCCTTCCAGGTGGCGCTGGATCAGGCCCGCGGCACCCAGATGCAGAACCTGGCGCTGCTCGAGAACGCGCGTCGCGACCTGCAACGCTACCAGGCCCTGTTCAAGCAGGATTCCATCGCCAAGCAGCAGGTCGACACCCAGGCCGCGCTGGTGCGCCAATACGAAGGCACCATCAAAAGCGACCAGGCCAATGTCGACAATGCGCGCCTGCAGCTGGACTACGCCCGCATCACCGCGCCGATCAGCGGCCGCCTGGGACTGCGCCAGGTCGATCGCGGCAATCTGGTGTCCAGCTCGGACACCAACGGCCTGGTGGTGATTACCCAGACCCAACCGATTTCGGTGGTGTTCACGCTGCCCGAAACCCAACTGCCCGAAGTGCGCGCCGAACTGGCCCAGGGCAAGACCCTGGCGGTCGAGGCCTATGACCGCGCTGACACCCGGCGCATCGCGGCCGGCAAGCTGGAAACGCTGGACAACCAGATCGACGTCACGACCGGCACGCTCAAGCTGAAGGCCAAGTTCGACAACCAGGACGACGCGCTGTTTCCCAACCAGTTCGTCAACGTGCGCCTGCACGTGCTGACGCGCAAGGACGTCACCGCGATTCCCACGGCGGCGATCCAGCAGGGATCGGCCGGCGCCTTCGTGTTCCAGGTGCAGGCCGACAACACCGTGCAGGTCAAGCAGGTCAAGCTGGGCGCCATCAACAATGGCATGGTGGCCGTGAACGAAGGGCTGCAGCCCGGTGACCGCGTCGTGACCGAGGGCACCGACCGCCTGCGCGCCGGCGCCAAGGTCGAGGTCGTGGGCGGCGCCGAGGTGATTCCCAAGGACAAGTCGCTGGGCGGCGGCGCCCCGGCGGGCACCACGCCGGCCACCCGGTAAGCCAGGGGTATCGCCGTGAGCCCGTCGCGCCTGTTCATTCTGCGGCCCGTGGCCACCACGCTGTCGATGGTGGCCATCCTGATTGCCGGCTTCATCGCCTACCGCCTGCTGCCGGTCTCGGCCCTGCCCGAGGTCGATTACCCCACCATCCAGGTGACCACGCTGTACCCCGGCGCCAGCCCGGACGTGATGACCTCGCTGGTCACCTCGCCGCTGGAGCGGCAGTTCGGGCAGATGCCGGGGCTGAACCAGATGTCGTCCACCAGTTCGGGCGGCGCGTCGGTCATCACCATGCAGTTCAACCTGACGCTGCCGCTGGACGTGGCCGAGCAGCAGGTGCAGGCGGCCATCAACGCCGCGTCGAACCTGCTGCCCAGCGACCTGCCGGTGCCGCCGACCTATAACAAGGTCAACCCGGCCGACGCCGCGGTGCTGACCCTGGCGATCACCTCGCCGACCATGCCGCTGCCGCAGGTGCGCGACCTGGTCGATACGCGGGTGGCGCAGAAGCTGTCGCAGATTCCCGGGGTGGGCCTGGTCAGCGTGGCGGGCGGGCAGCGCCCGGCCGTGCGGGTGCAGGTCAATCCGCAGGCGCTGGCGGCCAACGGCCTGGGGCTGACGGACCTGCGCACCGCGGTAGTGGGCGCCAACGTCAACCAGCCCAAAGGCAACCTGGACGGGCCGCTGCGCTCGACCACCATCAACGCCAATGACCAGCTCAAGTCGCCCACCGACTACAACGACCTGATCATTGCCTACAAGAACAACGCGCCCCTGCGCCTGTCGGATGTGGCGCGCGCCGTGGAAGGCGCCGAAGACACGCGCCAGGCGGCCTGGGCGGGCGACAAGCCGGCCATCTTGCTGAACATACAGCGCCAGCCGGGCGCCAACGTCATCGACGTGGTCAATCGCATCCAGACGCTGCTGCCGCAGCTGCGCGCCGCGCTGCCGGCGACGCTGGATGTGACGGTGGTGTCCGACCGCACCCAGACCATCCGCGATTCGGTGGCCGACGTGCAGTTCGAGATGCTGCTGGCGGTGGCGCTGGTGGTGATGGTGACCTTCGTGTTCCTGCGCAGCGTCACGGCCACGCTGATTCCCAGCGTGGTGGTGCCGCTGTCGTTGGTGGGCACGTTCGGCATCATGTATCTGGCTGGATTCTCGATCAACAACCTGACGCTGATGGCGCTGACGATTGCCACCGGCTTCGTGGTGGACGACGCCATCGTCATGATCGAGAACATCGCGCGCCACATCGAAGAGGGCGAAACGCCGCTGCAGGCCGCGCTCAAGGGCGCCTCGCAGATCGGTTTCACGTTGATCTCGCTGACGTTCTCGCTGATCGCGGTGCTGATTCCGCTGCTGTTCATGACGGAAGTGGTGGGGCGGCTGTTCCGCGAGTTCGCCATCACGCTGGCGGTGTCGATCCTGATTTCGCTGGTGGTCTCGCTGACGTTGACGCCGATGATGTGCGCGCGCCTGCTGCGCGCCGAGTCCGAGCAGAAGCACGGCCGCTTCCACCAGGCCACCGGCGCCTTCATCGACCGCGTCATTGCCGCCTACGACCGCATGCTGCAGAAGGTGCTGCGCCATCAGCCGCTGACCCTGCTGGTGGCCCTGGCGACCTTCGCACTGACGGTGCTGCTGTATATCCTGGTGCCCAAGGGCTTTTTCCCGCAGCAGGATACCGGCCTGATCCAGGCCATCACCCAGGCGCCGCAATCGATTTCGTTCACCGCCATGGCCGACCGCCAGCAGGCCGCCGCACGGCTGGCGCTGGAAGATCCGGACGTGCAGGCGGTGTCCTCGTTCATCGGGGTGGATGGCAGCAACGCCACGCTCAGCGCGGGCCGCATGCAGATCGCGCTCAAGCCGCAGGCCGAGCGCAACGGCGACCTGGCCACCGTGATGGCGCGGTTGCAGCAGTCGTTTGCCAAGCAGGACGGCCTGACGGTGTACATGCAGCCGGTGCAGGACCTGACGATCGAAGACCGGGTCAGCCGCACGCAGTACCAGATGACGGTGTCCAACCCCGACCTGGCGGTGCTGAGCGAATGGACCCCCAAGCTGATCGACCGCCTGCGCCAGGTGCCGGGCTTGAAAGACGTGACCGACGACCTGCAGGACGACGGCCTGCAGACCTGGGTCGAGATCGACCGCGATGCGGCCTCGCGCCTGGGCATCACGGCGGCGGTGGTGGACGAGGCGCTGTACGACGCCTTTGGCCAGCGCCTGATCTCCACCATCTTCACCCAGTCCAACCAGTACCGCGTGGTGCTGGAAGTGCAGCCGCAATTCCAGATGAACCCGGCCTCGCTGGGGCAGATCCACGTGCCGACCTCGACCGGGGCGCAGGTGCCGCTGTCGTCGATTGCCCGCATCACGGAAGGCAAGACGGTGCTGGCCGTGAACCGGCTGGATCAGTTCCCGATGGTGACGGTGTCGTTCAACCTGGCGCGCGGCGCATCGCTGTCGGCGGCGGTCGAGGCCATCACGGCGGCCGAGGCCGAGATCGGCATGCCGGCCAGCGTCGAGACGCGCTTCCAGGGCGCCGCGCTGGCATTCCAGAATTCGCTGACCAGCACGCTGTGGCTGATCCTGGCGGCGATCGTCACCATGTACATCGTGCTGGGCGTGCTGTACGAAAGCTACATCCATCCCATCACCATCCTGTCGACGTTGCCGTCGGCCGGCGTGGGGGCGCTGCTGGCGCTGCTGATCAGCGGCACCGAGCTGGACATGATCGGCATCATTGGCATCATTCTGCTGATCGGTATCGTCAAGAAGAACGCGATCATGATGATCGACTTCGCGCTGGACGCCGAGCGCAAGCGCGGCCTGTCGCCGCGCGCGGCGATCCATGAAGCGGCGCTGCTGCGGTTCCGGCCCATTCTGATGACTACGCTGGCCGCGCTGTTCGGTGCGCTGCCGCTGATGCTGTCGTCGGGCACCGGCGCTGAACTGCGCCAGCCGCTGGGCCTGGTGATGGTGGGCGGCCTGCTGCTCAGCCAGGTGCTGACGCTGTTCACCACGCCCGTGATCTACCTGATGTTCGACCGCATGTCGCGGCGCTGGCGCGGCATGCGCGAGGCCCGCGCCGGGGACGCGCGATGATCCTGTCGGCCCCCTTCATCGTCCGGCCGGTAGCGACCACGCTGCTGTCGCTGGCGGTCGTGCTGGCGGGCATGCTGTCGTTTTTCCTGCTGCCGGTGGCGCCGCTGCCGCAGGTGGATATTCCCACCATCTCGGTGTCGGCCAGCCTGCCGGGGGCCAGCCCCGAGACCATGGCTTCCAGCGTGGCCACGCCGCTGGAACGTTCGCTGGGCAGCATCGCGGGCGTGACCGAAATGACCTCCAGCAGCACGCAGGGCTCGACCCGCGTGACGCTGCAGTTCGATCTGTCGCGCGACATCAACGGGGCGGCGCGCGACGTGCAGGCGGCCATCAACGCCGCCCGCTCGCTGTTGCCGACCAGCCTGCGCAGCAACCCCACGTATCACAAGTCCAACCCGTCGGACGCGCCCATCATGACCCTGGCGCTGACGTCCGACACGCTCAGCCAGGGCAAGATGTACGACCTGGCATCCACCATCGTGGCGCAGAAGCTGTCGCAGGTGGACGGCGTGGGCGAAGTGACGGTGGGCGGCAGTTCGCTGCCGGCGGTGCGCGTGACCGTGCTGCCGGGCGCGCTGGCCAACCGCGGCGTGTCGCTGGACGACGTGCGTACCGCGCTGGCCAATGCCAACGCCAACCGGCCCAAGGGCGTGCTGGAAAACGACCGCTATCACTGGCAGGTCATGGTCAACGACCAGCTCAGCCGCGCCGAGCAATACCGGCCGCTGATCGTGGCCTGGCGCGACGGCGCGCCGGTGCGCGTGTCGGACGTCGCCAAGGTCGAGGATTCGGTCGAAGACCTGTACCAGACCGGCTTCTACAACGAACGCAATGCCATCCTGATGATCGTGCGGCGCCAGGCCGACGCCAACATCATCGAGACGGTGGACGCGGTGCGGGCGCAACTGCCCGTGCTGCTGGCGCTGATGCCGGCCGACGTGCAACTGACCGTGGCCCAGGACCGCACGCCCAGCATCCGCGCGTCGCTGCACGAGGCCGAGCTGACGCTGATCATCGCGGTGGGCCTGGTGGTGCTGGTGGTGCTGCTGTTCCTGCGGCGCTGGCGGGCGGCCATCATTCCCAGCATTGCGGTGCCGGTATCGTTGATCGGCACCTTCTGCATCATGTATCTGTGCGGCTTTACGCTGAACACCATTTCGCTGATGGCGCTGATTGTCGCCACCGGCTTCGTGGTGGACGATGCCATCGTGGTGCTCGAAAACATCATGCGCCACGTCGAGAACGGCATGTCGCCCATGCGGGCGGCGCTGCGCGGTTCGCGCGAAGTCGGCTTTACCGTGCTGTCGATGAGCCTGTCGCTGGTGGCGGTGTTCATTCCCATTCTGTTGATGGGCGGGGTGGTGGGGCGGCTGTTCCGCGAGTTCGCCGTGACGCTGTCGGCGTCCATCATGGTGTCGCTGGTGGTGTCGCTGACTTTGACGCCCATGATGTGCGCCCGCCTGCTCAAACCCGAACCCAAGGAACCCGAACCGCCCGGCCGGCTGGCGCGCTGGGCCGAAAGCGGCTTTGCCTGGATGCAGGACGGCTACCGCCGCAGCCTGGCCTGGGCGCTGGCGCACAGCCGCCTGATGATGGTGATACTGGCCGCGGCGGTGGGCCTGAACGTCTACCTGTACACCGTCGTGCCCAAGGGCTTTTTCCCGCAGCAGGACACCGGCCAGCTGCTGGGCTTTTTCCGGGTCGACCAGGGCACGTCGTTCCAGGCCACGATCCCGAAACTGGATGCGCTGCGCAAGATCGTGCTGGCGGACCCGGCCGTGCAAAGCATGACCGGCTATGCCGGTGGGCGTGGCGGCAGCAACAGCAGCTTCATGCAGATCCAGCTCAAGCCGCTGGGCGAACGCCAGGTGTCGGCCGACCAGGTCATCAACCGCCTGCGCGCCCGGCTGCAGAACATGCCCGGGGCGCGCATGTTCCTGGTGTCGCAGCAGGACATCCGCATCGGCGGCCGGCAGAGCCAGGGCTCGTACGACTACACGCTGATGTCGGGCGACCTGCAACTGCTGCGCACCTGGATGCCCAAGGTGCAGCTGGCGATGTCGAAGGTGCCCGAGATCACCGACGTGGACACCGACGTCGAGGACAAGGGCCGCGAGATCAATCTGGTGATCGACCGCGAGGCCGCCACGCGGCTGGGCGTGAGCATGTCGACGATTTCGACGGTGCTGAACAATTCGTTCAGCCAGCGCCAGGTGTCGGTGATGTACGGGCCGCTGAACCAGTACCACGTGGTGCTGGGGGTGGACGCGAAATTCGCGCAGGACATCGAATCGCTCAAGCAGGTGGAAGTGATCACGTCTACCGGCGCGCGCGTGCCGATGGCGGCGTTTGCCCGCTTCGAGAACGCCAATGCGCCGCTGAGCGTGCAGCACCAGGGGCTGTTCGTGGCCGACACGGTGTCGTTCAGCCTGGCGCCCGGCGTGTCGCTGGGGCAGGCCACGGCGGCCATCGATGCGGCCGTGGCGCGCATTGGCCTGCCGTCGGACCAGATCCAGGCCGGCTTCCAGGGGACGGCGGCGGCGTTGCAGCAGACGCTGGCGCAGCAGCCGTGGCTGATCCTGGCCGCGCTGGTCACCATGTACATCGTGCTGGGCATCCTGTACGAAAGCTTCGTGCATCCGCTGACGATTCTGTCGACCTTGCCGTCGGCAGGGCTGGGCGCGCTGCTGGCGCTGCTGCTGGTGCGCACCGACTTCACCTTGATCGCGCTGATCGGGGTGTTTCTGTTGATCGGCATCGTCAAGAAGAACGCCATCATGATGGTGGACTTTGCGCTGGATGCCGAGCGCAACCAGGGCATGGCGCCGCGCGAAGCCATCTTCCAGGCCTGCCTGACGCGTTTTCGTCCGATCATGATGACCACCATGGCGGCGATCTTCGGCGCGCTGCCGCTGGTGGTGGCCACCGGCGCCGGCGTCGAGATGCGCCAGCCGTTGGGCATTACCATCGTGGGCGGGCTGGTGCTGAGCCAGATCCTGACGCTGTACACCACCCCCGTGGTTTATCTTTATCTAGACCGTTTCCGTCTCTGGGCCGCGCGCGGGCGCACCCGGCGAACGGGCGGCGACGCTTCCATAGAACAAATATGATCCGCAACGCCAAGCCTTCTTCTTACGCAACCCTGCCGCGCGCGGGCGCCGTACTGGCGCTGTGCGCCCTGCTGAGCGCCTGCGCCGTCGGCCCTGATTACCAGCGCCCGGCGCTGGACGTGGGCGCGGCCTACAAAGAAGGCCAGGTCGAGGTGCCGGGCTGGAAGCGGGCCCAGCCGCGCGACGACGCCGACCGCGGCCAGTGGTGGCGCGTATATGACGATGCCACGCTGAACGACCTGGTGACGCGCCTGAACGCATCGAACCAGACCATCGCGCAGGCCGAGGCCAACTACCGGCAGGCGCTGGGCCTGGTGCGCGGCGCGCGCGCGGGCTTCTTCCCGACGGTGGGCGCGGGCGCGGGCCTGACGCGCTCAGGCAGCGGCGGGGGCAGCGGATCTTCGTCGTCATCATCGGGGGGCAGCGGCGGCAGCAATGTGTCGAACCAGTATTCGCTGACCGGCAATGTCAGCTGGGAGCTGGACGTGTGGGGCCGCGTGCGCCGCAGCGTCGAGTCGTCCGAGGCCAGCGCCGCGGCCAGCCTGGCCGACCTGGCCGCCACGCGCCTGAGCGCACAGGCTGCGCTGGTGCAGGCTTATCTGCAATTGCGCGTGCTGGACGAACAGAAGCGCCTGCTCGATGCCACCGTGGCGGCCTACGAGAAGTCGCTGCAGCTGACGCAGAACCGCTACAACGTCGGCGTGGTGGGGCAGTCGGACGTGGCCGTGGCCCGCACGCAGGTGGAAAGCACCCGCGCGCAGTCCATTGACCTGGACTGGCAGCGTGGCCAGTACGAGCACGCCATTGCCGTGCTGATGGGCCAGGCACCGTCGCATTTCACGCTGCCGCCCGCGACCTTCAATGTGCAGCTGCCGCAGATTCCGGTGGGCCTGCCGTCCGAATTGCTCGAACGCCGGCCCGACGTGGCGGCTGCCGAGCGCCGCGCGGCCGCGGCCAATGCGCAGATCGGCGTGGCGCAGGCGGCCTGGTTCCCCAGCCTGACGCTGTCGGCCAATGGCGGCTTCCGCAACGGCGAATTCGCCGAACTGTTGACGGCGCCGGCACGCTTCTGGTCCTTGGGTCCGGCGCTGGCGCTGACCATTTTCGACGGCGGCGCACGCGAGGCCCAGGTCGAACAGGCGCGGGCCTCGTATGACGCCCAGGCGGCGGCCTATCGGCAGGCCGCGCTGGTCGGGCTGCGCGAGGTCGAGGACTACCTGATCCAGCTGCGCGTGATGGAAAGCGAGCAGACCGTGCAGCGCCGTGCGCTGGAATCGGCGCGCGAATCGCTGCGCCTGATCCAGAACCAGTACAAGGCCGGCCTGGTCGACTACCTGAGCGTGGCGGTGGTGGATGCCACCGCGCTCAGCAACGAGCGCAGCGCGCTGAGCCTGTACGGCAACCGCCTGGTGGCCAGCGTGAACCTGATCGTGGCGCTGGGCGGCGGGTGGGACGGGTTGGGGGCGGTGTCCGGCACGGCCACAGCACCCGCGTCGCCGGGCGCGACGGCCACTGACGCCTCAGCGCCCGCTGCGGCGGCCAGCCCGACGCCTGCGCCCGCGGCAACCCCCTCAGCCCAACCCTAGGGATAACGCCTAACCTCTCCTTCCCCCGATTGACAAGCCAGGGCCGCGGGTTCCTAATGCGTCAAAAGTGACCAACTGGTCACGCTGGGCTTGCCGCCCGGGACGCGCTACGTGCCACGCCTGGCCGGCCCGTCCGCATCGCGAAGTACCGTGGCGCCGGATTCCGTTTGATCAATCGAACACTTCTTGTGAAGGGGAAGAGGATGGGCAGGTTTTTTCGTGCAAATGCGGGCGGCGCGTCCGCTCGCCTGGCCGTCGCCGGCATGGCCGTGGCGGCAGGCGCCATGGCGGTCTGCGCACCCGCGGCCGCGGCCTGGCCCGAGCGGCCCATCACCCTGATCGTGCCGTTCCCGCCGGGCGGCACCACCGACATCTTCGCCCGCACCATCGCCGAGCACATGCGGGCGGCGCTGGGCCAGTCCATCGTGGTCGAGAACAAGCCGGGCGCGGCCGGCAACCTGGGCGTGGCCGCGGCAACGCGCGCGCAGCCGGACGGCTACACCATCGTGCTGGGCTCGGTGGGTACCCAGAGCGTCAATCAATTCCTGTACAGCAACATCGGTTTCAACCCCGCCACCGACCTGGTGCCGCTGGGCATGATCGCGTCCACGCCCAATGTGATGGCGGTGGCGGCGGGCTCGCCCTGGCGCACGCTGGACGACGTGATGAAGGCGGTGAAGAAGGACCCGGGCAAGTATTCGTATGCGTCGCCGGGCATCGGCTCGTCGGTGCACCTGACCGGCGCGTATTTCGAGTCGATGGCGGGCCTGCAGATGCTGCACGTGCCGTTCAAGGGCTCGTCGGCCGCGATCCCCGCGGTGATCGGCGGCCAGGTCGATATCCTGATGGACAACCTGCCCAGCTCGATGGCGGCGCTGAAGGCGGGTGACCGGCTGCGCGGCATTGCGGTCACGTCGGCCGAACGCAGCCCCGCCGCCCCTGATCTGCCCACCATGGCCGAGGCCGGGCTGCCGGGCTTCGAGGTCACTGCGTGGTCCGGCTTGTATGCGCCGCGCGGCACGCCCGCGCCGGTGGTGGACAAGCTGATCGCGGCGATGAAAGAGGCGCTGCAATCGCCCGCCTTGAAGCAGTCGCTGGCGCAAGGCGGCGCCACGCCGGGCAACCTGTTCGGCGCGGATCTGGCGGCCTTCGAGGTGAAGGAACGCGATAAATGGGGCAAGCTGATCCAGAGCCGGGGGATCAAGGCCGATTGAGGTCGGGCGGGGCCGGCAATCGGCCCCGCGCCGTCATGCCGCCAGCGCGAACGCCGCCGGATCGACCGCCGGACGGCGGCCCCGCATCAAGTCCGCCAGCATGCGCGCACTGCCCGCGGCCAGCGTGAAGCCCAGGCCGCCATGGCCTGCGTTCAGCCATAGATTGCGCCACGGGGTCGCGCCGATGAGCGGCTTGCCGTCGGGCCGCGCGGGGCGCAGGCCCGCCCAGGCCTGGGGCGCACCGGCTGGATTCAACCGCGGAAAGAACCGCGCCACGTCGTCGCGCAGGCTTTGCACGCGGCGCGGGTCGATATGCGCGTCTTGCGCGCCAATGTCGACCATGCCGGCCACGCGCAGGCGCTGGCCCAGCCGCGCATACACCACCTTGCGGCCGATATCGCTGATGCTGGAGACGGGCGCGACACTGTCGGGCGTCAGGTCGTAGGTCAGGCTGTAGCCCTTGAGCGGATAGATGCGCAGGTCCAGCCCGATGCGCCGCGCCAGCGCCTGCGCGCCGGTGCCGCCGGCCAGCACGTAGTGATCGGCCTGCAGGTCGCCGTGGGGCGTGGACAGCGCGACGATACGGCCGTTCTCGGTGCGCAGGGCCGACACCGGGGTATTGAAATGAAAGCGCGCCGGGCCGGGCGCGGCGCGCAGGATGCGGGCCAGTTCATCGCACAGCCGCAGGCAGTCGCCGGCATCTTCGGTGGGCGTATAGATGGCGCCGGCGATGCTGGCGCCGATGTCGGCCAGCGCGGGTTCCAGGTCCAGGCAGGCCTGGCGGTCCAGCGCACGCTGCTCGCAGCCCAGCGACGCCTGGTAGTCCATCTGCGCCAGCGCGCGGCCGTAGCTGGCGGCATCCTGGTAGACCAGCAGCTTGCCGGCCGAACTGAAATCGAACGCCGGCCGTTCCTGGCCGACCAGCTCATGCACGCACAAGCGGCTGTACAGGCCCAGCGCCAGCAGCTCGCGCGTGGTGGCGCGGCTTTGGGCGCGGGTGCAGGCGCGCAGGAAGTCCAGGCACCAGCGCCATTGCGCCGGGTCCAGCCGCGGACGCCAGCGCAGGGGCGTGTCGCGGCCCAGCAGCCAGGCGGGTAGCTTGGGCAGCACGGCGGGGTCGGCCAGCGGCGCCACGAAGCTGTAGCTGAGCTGGGCGCCGTTGGCCCGGCTGGTGCCCAGGCCCGGGCCTGGGCCGGCGTCCACCACGCTGACCTGGTGGCCTTCGCGATGCAGGGTGTAGGCGGTGGCCATGCCGACCACGCCCGCGCCGATGACGATAGTGTGCATGATGCTCCGGGGAAAGGGCGCCGCCCGCGGGGTGGCGCCGGATGGCAGGGATGCCGCGCGGCGGCGCCGCGCGATGCAAAAGGGATCAGGCCGCAGGCTGGTCCGACGAGGCAGGCGTGCCGGGGCCGGCCCAGGCGGGTGTGTCAAAGCCCGGCGCCGCGCGATCGTCGCCGCGCAACAGGCGGCCCGGCCGGGCACCGGTGGGCGCGCCGTGTTCCTCGACCAGCTGGCCGTTGACCAGCACCGCCTGGATGCCGGCGGACGGTTGCAAGGGGTCGGCGAACGTGGCCAGGTCGGCTACGGCGGCCGGGTCGAACACCACCACGTCGGCGTAGCAGCCGGCGCGCAGCACGCCGCGGTCGCGCAGCCCGAACTGCGCGGCGGTCAGGCTGGTCATGCGGCGGATGGCCTGTTCCATGCCCAGCACGCGCATTTCGCGCACATAACGGCCCAGCACCCGCGAAAACGCGCCCCACAGCCGCGGGTGCGGCCGCTGGTCATGCGGCAGGCCATCAGAGCCGATCATCACGTTGTCGTGGCCGATGACGCGCTTGACGTCGTCTTCGTCCATCGAGAAATAGATGGCGCCGCCCGGCGACAGCTCTTCGGCCAGGCGCTGCGGGTCCTTGCCTTCGCGGGCGGCCAGCTCGCGCAGGTCCACGCCCTGGATCTCGGGCCGCGTCTGCGACCAGGTGACGATGATCTTTTCACCGGCCGGCACCCGGCGCGGCTCCAGGATGGTGGACGAGGCCGCATAGGGATACACATCCATGCCCACCGGCTGGTCGGCGCGCACGCGGTCGTACAGCGCCAGCGTCTCGGCGGTGCGGCCGTGGTTGTGCTTGCCGGTGACCTTGTGGTGCGACAGGATGGCCGGCACGTCGGCTGCGCGGCCGATCAGAAAGGCCTCTTCCATGGACTCGCAGACGTGGTCGGCCTCGTCGCGCAGGTGGGTGGTGTACAGGCCCTGCCAGGCGGCCAGCGGCGCGGCCACGCCGATCACTTCTTCGGTGCTGGCGTGCATGGCGGTGGGGTAGTACAGGCCGGTGGACAGGCCCGCCGCGCCCGCGGCCATGGCCTGGTCCAGCGCATGGCGCATGGCGGCGATTTCCTTCTTGTCGGCGGGTCGGTCCAGCCGGTCCATGGCCGACACGCGCAGGCTGGAATGGCCGACCAGCGCCAGGCTGTTGACGGCGGCGGGGCTGGCGTCCAGCGCGGCGGCGTAGTCCTGCATGCGGGCATACAGCTCGCCGGTGTGCTGGGCCAGCAGGTTCAGCGGCGGGGGCACGATGTTGCCCGGCGCGCGCACCGGCGCCAGGCTGATGCCGCAGTTGCCCGTCACCACGGTGGTGACGCCCTGGCTGACCTTGGGGCGCATCAGCGGCGACCCCAGCAGGGCGCGATCATCGTGGGTGTGGCAGTCGATGAAGCCCGGCGCCACCACCTTGCCGGTGGCGTCCAGGCGGCGCGGGGCGGTCCAGCCGGCGCCGTCGCCGATGGCGGCGATGCGCTGGCCCGAGATGGCCAGGTCGGCGCGGCGGGCCGGGCCGCCCAGGCCGTCGGCGATCAGGCCGCCGCTGATGATGAGGTCGTAGTCCTGCGGGTGGGGATGCGCTGGCATAGAGGGGTTCAGGTGTCGGTGTCGGCGGGCGGCCGGGTGGTCTTGCGGCGCGCCTCCAGGGTGGCGAGGGATTCGGTATTGAGCGGTTCGGGAAAGCCGTGCTTGACCAGGTGTTCCAGCGCGCCGTTGATGCGGTCCCAGCCTTCCGGGGTGCGCAGCGGCACGCCCAGGAAGTGGCTTTCGGTCTTGGCGCGCAGCATGAGGTACAGCACGCCGGCCAGCATCACACTGACGACGGCGGGGGCGTCCATGTCGGTGGTCAGGCCGTCGACGCGGTCGATGAAGCCGCGTGCGGCGCGCTCGCGGCGCTCGGCCAGCGGGGCGGACACGTCGTTGCGTTCGATCAGTTCCCAGCGGCGCACTTCACGCAGCGACTCGTTGCCGGCCAGCGCGTCGATCTGGGCCCGCAGCATGGACAGCACCAGGTCGCCGGGGCTGCGCTGGCTGGATTCGTCGGCGGCCAGCAGGTCGGGGTTGCGGGTCCAGAAGTCCTGTTCCTGCATCCAGGCCAGCATCAGGCCGGGCATGCCGTCGAAATAGCGGTAGATGAGTTCCTTGCTGACCCCGGCGCGCTTGGCGATGGCGTTGATGCCCACGCCCTGCATGCCGGTTTCCTTGATCTGGTCTTCCAGGGCTTGCAGGATCTGGCGCTCGGTGTTTTCACGTCGGGACATGGGCCGATTCCTTCATGAGGATGAGGGAGCGGGCGGGGTCCGGCAGACCGAACACCCGGCCGTCGGCCATGTCGACGACTAGCTCGCTGACGGTATGGCCGATATGCCTGCCATCTTGCCAGACTTCGCTGCCCAGGTAGACGGCATTGGCGCGTCTGCGGGCGGTGGGAAACGACGGGTCGGCCTGCTCGATGGCGGTGACGCGCAGGTGGGCGTCGACGTGCACCCGGTCGCGCGGCCCCGGCTGGATCGCCACCGGCGCCCGCAGGCTCAGGGCCCGCCAGGCGCAGGCCTCCCCCGTCAGTGCATGCCAGGCCAGGTCGGCCATGGCTTGGGCCAGCGGCGGGCAGGGAAAGATCGAGTTGTGCAGCAGCGCCAGCCGGCAGGCGCCGTTGTCGCGGGCGGCCTGGCCCTGGTCGGGGCGGCGCGCCACCCGGTCGGTGTTGCCCCAGGCCAGGCGGCCATCGGCGGACAGGGCGATCAGGCCGGCGTCGATTTCAGGGTGCGCCCGCAACACCTCGGCCACGGCGGTGTCTGGCGCCTGCCCGGCGGCCAGGCGCCGCAGCACCGCCTGGTTCAGCGGCACGCCGTCCGCGCCCGGCCGGTTGGGCAGGCGGTGCCCGGTCACCAGCCCCACGCCGTCGGCGCCCGGCAGGAATTGCACCAGCGGCTCGGGGCGGTCGGGGCCGCTTTCGATCAGGGCCGCGTGGCGCGCGCGCAGCCAGGCCGGCGGCAGGTCCAGCGCCGTCACGCCGCCGCGCTGGACGGTGGCGTGCTGCACCCGGCCGTCGTCGTCCAGCACGGCGAACACCGCGAAGCCGCCGATGGCGCCGTGGCCCAGCAGTTCGGCGGCCAGGGCGGCGGCGCGCACGGCAGCGCCGGCATGGGGGCCGTGGGCGGCGACGCCGATGGTCATGTTGGATTCCTGGTTGCGGGCATGGCGTCAGTCCGTGTTGCTCGTCACCGGGTCGACGATGTTCAGGTTGGTGATGAAGCGCTGGAACAGCATGGCCAGCGCCAGCGGCGGCAGGGCGGCCAGCATGCTGGCCGCGGCGAACAGGCCCAGGTCGGCCCGAAAGCCCGGCATCAGCGGCGACAGGCCCAGCAGCGCCGCCGACAGCGTCTGCGCCGTCGTGCCGCCCGTCAGCACGATGGCGAACAGCAGGTCGTTCCAGCCCACCAGGAAGGCGATGATGAAGGCTGCGGCAATGCCGGGCAGCGCCATCGGCAGGGTCACGTGGCGCAGCATCTGCCAGCGGGTGCAGCCGTCCATCCGCGCGGCGCGTTCGATTTCCACCGGCAGCGATGCGAAGTAGCCCATCAACACCCACGACAGCAGCGGTATGACGGCGGTCAGGTAGACGATCCACAGCCCGAACAGGCTGCCGGCCAGGCCGATGGCGGCAAAGAACACGTAGTACGGAATCAGCAGGGCAATCGGCGGCAGCGTGCGCGAGGCCAGCAGCACATACAGCAGCGGCCCCTTGAAGGGAAACTCGAAACGCCCCAGCACGTAGCCCGCCAGCGTGGCGATGGCGGTGCCGGCCGCCGCCGCGGGCAACGCCACCAGCGCGCTGTTGACGAAGCCGGCCATGATGGCACGGGTCTGCCCGCCGAAGATCGAATCGGAACTGGATAGGCCGAGCACCCGCAGGTAGTTGTCGACGGTATAGCCGCCGGCGTTGTGCGCCACGCCCATGATGATGGCCGACTCGTCCATGAACGAGGCCTTCAGCGTCCAGTACAGCGGGAACAGGCACCAGAACGCCACGGCCGCCACGCCGGCCCCGACCAGCCAGGGGCGCCAGCCTTCGCCGGCCGCTCTTGCGGTTTCGCTACGCATGGCTGGCTCCTTGCGGACGCTTCTTGCGGATCAACATGAAGTACGCCGTGGCCAGCAGCAGCGACAGCACCGTCAGCAGGAAGGCGGCGGCCGACGCCAGGCCGTACTTCGAGAATTCGAAGTTGTAGCGGAAGATCAAGAGCGGCAGGATCTGCGTGGACGTGCCGGGTCCGCCGCGCGTCAGCGAGAACAGCAGGTCGAACTGGCGGACGGCTTCCACCGTCATCACCACCAGCACGATCAGCGTGGTGTGCTTCAAGTGGGGCAGTGTGATGTGGCGAAAGCGCGCCAGGGGGCCGGCGCCGTCCACCCGCGCGGCGCGGTACAGGTCGCGTGGAATGGTCTGCAAGGCAGCCAGGTAGAAGAAGCTGCCCAGCGGCGCGATGTGCCACACGAAGGCCAGCGCCACCCAGAACAGCGCCCAGTCGCTGCCCAGCCAGACCGTGCCCGGGCCGGCCAGCCCCAGCGGCGTCAACAGGCCCGTCAGCGCGCCGAAGCTGGGATTGAGCAGGAAGGAAAACACCGTGGCCGTCACCACCTGCGACATGGCCCAGGGCAGCAATGCCAGGCCGCGCACCAGGCCGCGCAGCGGCATTTCTTCGTTCAGTACCAGCGCAATGCCCAGCGCCGCCACGAACGACCCCACCACGCACATCGCCACGAAGCCCAGGCTGCGCCAGATGGCGTCGGTGACGGCGGGGTCGGTCAGCACTTCGCCGTAGAGATCGGCGCCGACGAATTCCTCTGTGCGCAGGATGGCATTGGTGTCGTGCAGGCTGAGCCAGAACGAATAGCCCAGCGGCACGCCGATGATGAGCGTGTTCAGCGCATACACGGCGATGATGACCGTCAGCGCAAAGCTCAGGTCCGACATCTCTTTGCCGCCAGGGGCGGCGCGCGGCGCGGACGCCTGCGGCAGGCTGGCGGCGCTCATGTGCGCGGCTCCTCGCCGCCATGCACGCGCAGGCCGGCGGCGTCGAACAGGTACAGGCGGGCTTCGGGCAGGGCCAGCGCGATGGGGGCGCCGACCTCGTAGCGGCGCTCCGGCGGCAGGCGGGCGCGCAGCCGCGGGCCGTCTTCGCCGGCCGTGGCCACGTCCACGAACTGATCCGGGCCCACCGGTTCCACCGCCCAGACCTGGCCTTGCAGCAGCAGGCCGTTGCCGGCCAGCGGCGCGGGTGCCATGGCTTCGGGGCGGATGCCCAGGGCCGCCTGGCTGCCGGCGGGCAATGCGCGTGCGGCAGCGGCCAGTGCGGGCGGCAGCGCATAGACGCCGCCGGCGGTGCGCAGGGCCGGCGCGCCGTCCTGGGACTCCAGCGTGCCGCGCAGGAAGTTCATGCCGGGGTTGCCGATGAAGTCCGCCACTTCCATGCTGGCCGGGCGGCGATAGATCGTGTCCGGGTCGGCGAACTGCAACAGGTTGCCGCCCGACATCACCGCGATGCGGTCGGCCAGCGTCATGGCCTCGACCTGGTCGTGGGTGACGTAGATGAAGGTCGCGTTCAGGCTGCGGTGCAGGCGCTTGAGCTCGACCCGCATGTCGGTGCGCAGCTTGGCGTCCAGGCTGGACAGCGGCTCGTCGAACAGGAACAGGTCGGGGTCGCGCACCACGGCGCGGCCGATGGCCACGCGCTGGCGCTGGCCGCCCGACAATTGGTAGGGCTTGCGGTCCAGCATCGATTCGACCCGCAGCAGCGCGGCCGCGCGGTCGACCCGGCTGCGCACCTCGGCCGCCGGCATCTTCTGCATGCGCAGCGGAAAGCCGATGTTCTCGCGCACGGTCATGTGCGGATACAGCGCGATGCTCTGGAACACCATGGCCACGTTGCGCCGATGCGGCGGCACCTGGTCCACCCGCCGGTCGTCGATGCGGATCTGGCCCCCGGTGGGCGTGTCCAGCCCGGCGATCATGTTCAGCGTGGTGGTCTTGCCGCAGCCCGACGGCCCCAGCAGCACCACGAATTCACCATCGCGGATGTCCAGGTCCAGCGAGCGCACCGCCGTGAAGCGCGTGTACGACTTCTGTATGCCTTGCAGGGAAACGCTGGCCATGTCAGCTCCGCTTCAAGATCTTGGCATACTTCTTGTACAGGCCGTCCCAACGGGCCCGCAGCTCGGTGGCGACCTGCACGGGCGTGCGGGTGCCTTTGATCAGCATGTCCTGCGCAATCATCTCGTGCATGCCGGTATCCCATTCCTGGTACCAGGGCGCCTTCAGGATATTGGCGGCCACGGCCTTCTCGCGGCCTTCGAACAGCCACTGGTAGACCTGTTCCTTGTAGGCCGGGTACATCCATTTCATGATGGCGGCGCGGCTGTCGGCATCGCGGTACAGCTCGGGAAACGGCACTTCCAGGTTGGCCTTGGCGATCCAGTTCTTGTGCGTCGTCAGCTGGCCCGCGCGGTCGCGGTAGCCGAAGTACTTCACCAGTTCCCACAGCGCGGCCTGTTCGGCGTCGCTGCGCTTGCGGGTCGACATGCACAGCAAGGCATGGCCCACCAGCACCGTGTCGTGGGTGGCGCCGGGCACCACCGGGTTGTAGCTGGAGTACGCGGCGATCTGGCTCTTGGCCGGATCGTTGTAGTTGAAGCTGTAGTAGTCGATGTTCAGGTGGAAGGCATGCTGGCCTTTCATCCACGAGCTGGACGTCTCGGTGCCCGACCAGGTCAGCACGGCGCGTTGCACCAGTTCGTCGTCCCACCAGCGTTTCCAGTCGGACAGCACCTTCACCAGCGGCGTGTCGGGGCCGAAGGTGGCGCGCAGTTCGCCGTCGACAAAACGTTCGCCTTCGGCGAAGCACTGGGCGATCAGCGCCCACGGCAGGCCGGTCCAGGCGTTGTACCAGGGCATCAGCATGGGATGCTGGGCCAGGCCCTTTTTCTTGATCTCGCGCGCCTGCTTCTCGACGGTGGCCCAATCTTGCGGGTAGTCGGCCGCGTTGGCCGTGCCGCCAAAGCCCGCCTCGCCCAGCATCTTTTCATTGCGGAACAGGGCGTAGGGGCCGCCGTTGTAATAGGTCAGGCCCAGATAGCAGCCGTCGGTGGCGCGGGCGTCTTCGACGATGCCGGGAAACATCTGCTTCTGGATATCGGCCAGGCCGGGCATGTCGTCGATCGGCCGGATCCACCCGGCCGCATACCAGCGGGAAGCCTGGCCGCGCTGGGCGTAGAACAGGTCCAGCGGCGCCTTGGCGGCCAGCTGGGTTTCCAGCACCGCGGCGTAGTCGCCGGGAATGGGCGACAGGTTCACCGGCACGCCGCTTTCCTGGGTGAAGCGTGCCGCACCTTGCTGCACGATTTCGCTGCCCCAGGGCCAGAAGGCGAAGGTCAGCGGCGCAGCCTGCTGCGCCAGCGCCCGTAGCGGCCAGCCGCCGGCCGCCAGCCCGGCCGCACCGGCCAGGCCCGCGGCGCCGCGCAGGAGAAAGTCGCGGCGGTCCAGGCCGGCGCGGTCGGACGACGCCAGGCCCGGGTGGGGGCGGCCATCAGGAAAGGGGGGCAGGGGCATGCTGGACTTCCTTGTTGTGGGAACGACGACAAAGAAACGGTGCAGCAAAAGCGGGTGCAGCAAAGGCGGTGGGGCAAAAACGATGTGACTGCGTGGTCACATCAGGGATGAAGATATTGCTTTCGCGTCCGGGGCAGCAAGGGGGGAGTTTCCCTAACGGGATGCGCGCCGCCTGGACTTGTACCCGGGCGGGGCATGCCATGGGGGCGTTGCGGGCGGGCGCGCAGCCCGGCAGGAATGGGCCGGCGCGCCGCGGCGCCGGCCTGGGGCCATCAGATCAGCCCGCGAATCCCGGCGATGCCGTGCGCGCCATGGCGCAAGGCCTGCGACACGGTCTGGGTGGATTGCCCGCCCAGCGCGAACACCGGAATGCCGGCGTCGCGGTTGCCTTCGACGAAGCCTTCCCAGCCCAGCGTCGGGGCGCCGGGGTGGCTGGGGGTGTCCAGCACCGGACCCAGCACGGCAAAGTCGGCGCCCAGTTCGCGCGCATGCACGACCTGCGCGTTGTCGTGGGCGGACACGCCGACCAGCGCGCCGGCCGGCAGCTCGGGCCGGGCCGTCAGGCGGGCGGCATCCGCGCTGCGCAGGTGCACGCCATCGGCCTCGCGCCACCAGGCGGCCGGGTGGGCGCTGTTGACCAGCACGCGTGCGCCCGCGGCGCGGCAGCGCTTGACGATCTGCTGCAGCGCCTCGTGCAGCGAGGCCGACGCCGCGCCGTCCGGCCATTGCGGTTCACGCAGCTGCACCAGCTTGACCCCGCGCGCCAGCGCCGCGTCCAACCGGCCCAGGAACGCCGACAGGCCGGCCCGCGACCCGATCGAACTGATGCCGTACGTCGTGGGCAGTTGTAGCCAGCGCAGCGGCGGCAGCGTAGCGGGCAAAAGGTCGCCCACCGACGCGGCGTTGGCCGGGTCGACCCATTCCAGGCGCTGGTTTTCCAGGCTGCGCGGTTCGCCTTCCCACGCCGTGACGTGGCAGAACGCCAGGCGCACCGTGGTGTGGGGGTAGACGTGCACGTAGGTCACCCACGGGCGCGATTGCGTCACGCGGATGCCGATTTCTTCCTGCAATTCGCGCGCCAGGGCCTGCAGCACGGTTTCGCCGGGTTCCAGCTTGCCGCCCGGCAGTTCCCACCAGCCCGACCAGGGCTTGCCTTCGGGGCGCTGCCCCAGCAGCAGCATGCCGTCCGGGCGCAGGATCAGGCCGGCGGCGACGTCGATGATCTTGTCAGACATGGCGGGCAGCCCAGTCACGCGCGAATTGGTAGGCGACGCGGCCCGAACGCGAGCCGCGTTCGATGGTCCATTGCAGCGCCTCGGTGCGCGACGGCTCGATCTGCGCCTCGGGGCAGCCCAGCTCGCGCAGCCAGTGGTAGACGATGTCCAGGTAGTCGTCCTGCTTGAAGGGGTAGAACGACAGCCACAGGCCGAAGCGTTCGGACAGCGAAATCTTTTCTTCCACGGTTTCGCCGGGGTGGATCTCGCCGTCGGGCTGGTGCTTGGCCTGCAGGTTTTCGCTCATGTATTCCGGCATCAGGTGGCGCCGGTTGGACGTGGCGTAGATCAGCACGTTGTCGCCCGACGCGGACACCGAGCCGTCCAGCACCGACTTCAGCGCCTTGTAGCCCGCTTCGCCTTCCTCGAACGACAGGTCGTCGCAGAACACGATGAAGCGTTCGGGGCGCGAGGCCACCAGTTCGACGATGTCGGCCAGGTCGCCCAGGTCGGACTTGTCGACTTCGATCAGCCGCAGGCCGCGGTCGCCGTAGGCGGCCAGCATGGCCTTGACCAGCGAGCTCTTGCCGGTGCCGCGCGCACCGGTCATCAGCACGTTGTTGGCCGGCTTCTTGTCGATGAACTGCTGGGTGTTGCGGTCGATGATGCCCTTCTGGCGCTCGATGTGCTGCAGGTCCTGCAGGTCGATGGTGGCCACGTGGCGCACGGCGTCCAGCCAGCCGCGCGAGCCGCGCTTGCGCCAGCGGAACGCATGCGCGCTCCAGTTGATTTCGGGCGGGGCCGGGGGCAGCCAGGCTTCAAGCTGGGCCAGCACGCGTTCGGCGCGCTGGATGAGGGTGGTGAATTCGTTTGCGGTCACGGTGTAGTCCTGGGAGAGCGAACGGGCGGGCCCTGGCGTCGGGCCCGCAGCGCATTCGCGGGCATCGTCGGATGAGGGGGCGCGTTCCGCCGCAAGGCGTCCTGGAACACGCGCCGCTCAACGGTTGTCACCGGCCGGGGCCGCAGTGATGCCGCGGGCCGCCGGGGGGCAGTGACAGGCGATGGGTAAGGCACAGCCACTGGAGTTCACTGCTGTCGCCTGCCGCACCGGGGTCAGCCGGGCGGCGGGCGAGGGTAAAGCGATCAGGAACGGTAGTCGGCGTTGATCGTCACGTACTCGTGCGAGAAGTCGCAGGTGTAGACGGTGTCGCTGACCTGGCCGCGGCCCAGCGCGATGCGGACCGTGATCTCGGCCTGCTTCATGACGCGTTGGCCATCGGCTTCCTGGTAGTCGGGGTTGCGGCCGCCGCCCGTGGCCACCAGCACGTCGTCCAGCCACAGGCGGATGTGCGACACGTCCATGTCGTCGATACCGGCGTAGCCCACGGCGGCCAGGATGCGGCCCAGGTTGGGGTCCGACGCGAAGAAGGCGGTCTTGACCAGCGGCGAGTGCGCCACGGCATAGGCCACCTTCAGGGCTTCTTCGGTGCTGCCGGCTTCTTCGACGCGTACCGTCATGAACTTGGTGGCGCCTTCGGCGTCGCGCACGATCTTCTGTGCCAGTTCCAGGGCGGCGGCCGACAGGGCCTCGCGTACGGCGGCGTAGTCGGCGTCGGTTTCAGCGTTGATTTCCACGCCCGACTTGCCGGTGGCGGCGATGATGAACGAGTCGTTGGTGGAGGTGTCGCCGTCAACCGTGATGCGGTTGAACGAGGCGTCGGCGATCTCGACGGCCAGCTTGCGCAAGAGCGGCTGGGCGATGCCGGCGTCGGTGGCCAGGAAGCTGAGCATGGTCGCCATGTTGGGGCGGATCATGCCGGCGCCCTTGCTGATGCCGGTGAAGGTGACGGTCTTGCCGCCGATCTGGACGCGGCGCGACGAGATCTTGGGCAGGGTGTCGGTGGTCATGATGCCGTGCGCGGCGCTGGACCAGTGGTCGGCGCCCAGGTCGGCGATGGCGCCGGGCAGGCCGGCGAACAGGCGATCCAGGGGCAGCGGTTCAAGAATCACGCCGGTCGAGAAGGGCAGCACCTGCGCGGCGGGCACGCCCAGCAGGCGGCCGAGTTCGACGCAGGTGTCCTGGGCTTTCTTCAGGCCTTCGGCGCCGGTGCCGGCGTTGGCATTGCCGGTGTTGATGACCAGCGCGCTGATCGGGCCGCCGGCGGCCAGGTGGGCCTGGCAGACCTGCACGGGCGCGGCGCAGAAGCGGTTGCGGGTGAACACGCCGGCGACGCTGGTGCCTTCGGCCAGGCGGAAGACCGTCAGGTCGCGTCGGTTGGCTTTGCGGATGCCGGCCTCGGTGACGCCGATTTCAACGCCGGCAACAGGGAAAATTTCGGACTCGGAGGGGATCTGCAGGTTAACGGCCATGACTTCGTCTCATGAATGAGAAGGACGGAATCGCCGCCTGGGCCAGGCGGCGCGCGGGGGAAAGCTTCGTATTATCCCACTGCTTTGCGACAGGCCAAGGCGGGCGGCTGAAAGCCGGCTGTCAGGGAGCGGTCCGCATGGCCGCCACGTCCAGCACGCCGGCATCGCGGTTGGACAGGATGCTGCGCACGGTGCCGTCCGGCGCCTGCAGCACCGACATGCCGGCAGCGATTTCGCGGCCGTCGGCCTGGCGCGCCGAACGGCCGCGCGACGGCGAAAACAGCAGGTCGCCGGCCTGCACGCCGGGCACGCGCGGGCCGGCGGTCAGCATGCGGGTGCCGGTAGGGTAGGTGATGCCGCCCAGCGCGCTTTCGCGTGCCAGCAGGCCTTCGAATGTCAGCAGGCGGCGCTGGGCGTCCAGCGTCATGTCCACCTTCAAGAGCGGCATGCCGGCCACGGTCAGGGGTTCGCTGCCTTCGGCGCTCAGCCGCCAGCGCGGCGCCGGGCTGGCCGGGTCCGGGGCATTGCCGCGGACGGCCTCGTCGACCTTGATCCAGGCGCCCGCGGGCACCGGCTGCTGGTTCAGGGTGTTGCCGATGGCCAGGTGGCAGCTGGCAAAGCGCGGCTGGCCGCCCAGCATCACGAATTCCAGGCGGTGGCCGTGGGCACAGAGCCAGCCGTCCTGGGCCTGGTCGCGGGCGATCTCGACCGACAGGGTTTCGGGCTGGCGGGCCGTGGCTGCGTAATGGAACAGGCGGGTCGCGCTGACCCCCTGCACCGAGGCCAGGTGGCCCTCGGGAAAGGTGGCGCGGTCGAACGAGGCCGGGTCGCCCGGGGCGGTGACGCGCAGCACCGTGCCGGCGGGCATGTCCACTCCGGCCAGCCGGGCGGGCTGGGGCAGCGTCATGTTCAGGCTGGCGTCCTGGCGGGCTTCGCGCTGGGCGGCCAGCCATTGGCTCAGCTGCTGGTAGGGGAAGATGCCGCCGATGACGGCCAGCAGCGCCATCAGGATCGCGCCGCCGCGCCGGTGTTCGCCCAGCCACAGCCTGGCGCCGCGGCTGGTGGCCAGCACGGCCAGCCAGGTGAGCAGCGTGGACAGGCAGGCCAGCGAGACCACCATCAACACGTAGAAATTACCGCCAGGAAGAGATACCGGAATCATGGCGGCAATTATGCGCCAAACCGATGCCGATTTCCGGCGTGGGCGTGGGGATGTCGAGCCGGCGAAAACGGCTGCCGGGACGGCGCCTGCCGCCCGTGGCCGTTGCCTAGTCCTTGGCCGCGGCCGAACGCGTGGCCACCACCTGCAGCTTCAGTTCGCCCAGCGCCTGAAAGAGCGCATTGCGGCTGGCCTCTGGCAGTTCGCCGAACATGGACTTCACCCACGACTCGTGCGCCCGCGCCATCTTGGCGAAGCTTTTCTTGCCCTGCGGCGTCAGCTTGATGAGCGAGCTGCGGCGGTCGGATTCGACCTTGGTGCGCACCACCAGGCCTTCCTTTTCGAGCTGGTCGGTGATGCCGGTGATATTGCCGTTGGTCACCATCATGTGGCGCGACAGTTCGCCCATCTTCATGCCCTTGGGGGCGCGCTGCAATTGCGCCATCAGGTCGAAGCGGGGAAGGGTGGTGTCGAACTCGTTGCGCAGCCGGCTGCGGATCTCGCCTTCGATGAGATTGGCGCAGGTCAGCATGCGCAGCCACAGGCGCAGCGCATGGTGGTCGTCGGGCGCGGCGCGGGATTCCAGGTCGGGAGCGTCTGTCATGGTCGGGAAGGTTACCGGGAATACAGGGTGAAGGGCGGTTTTCGACGGGCGGATTTCTTGAGTATCCGCCGGATGTCGGGTAATGTCCGCGCGGGCCTGGTGAAAACCCTAGACTTGTTTTGGCGAATACTTTAAACCTAAACTATGAACCACGCCAGTTCTCCCCATGCCGCATCACGGGATCGGCTGCTGCGGGCGCCGGTCTGACGGCCGCCTAACCAGGCCGGCGGGCCGGGCATAGAAGTCCTTCGAATCGCAATTCCAAAAACAACACCCTCTGCGCGGCTCGCGCACGGAGCACACCACCATGCGTTTGATCACTTCCCTCGTTGCCGCCGCCGCGCTGGTTCCGGCACTGGCTTGCGCCGACCCGGTCAAGGTCGGCATCGCCAACGATATTTCCGGCCCGTTCTCGGCGCTGGGCGCCGAAGCCCGCGACGGCTTCAACCTGGCCATCAAGCAGCTGGGCAGCAAGCTGGGCGGCCAGCCCGCCGAATTCCTGCAGACCGACATGGGCGGCAACCCCGACCAGGCCCGCCAGCTGGTCACGCGCTACATCCAGCGCGACAAGGTCGATTTCTTCACCGGCCCGATCGGCTCGAACGTGGCGCTGGCCGTCGGCCCCGCGCTGTTCGCCGCCAAGGTGCCGTACCTGTCGAACAACCCGGGCCCCAGCCAGTTCGCCGGCGCCCAGTGCAATAACTACTGGTTCGGCTCGTCGTACCAGAACGACGCCTTCCACGAGGCCGCCGGCAAGGTCGCCGCCGACCGCGGTTTCAAGAAGATGTTCATCATGGCGCCGGACTACCCGGCGGGCAAGGACGCCCTGACCGGCTTCAAGCGCGGCTACAAGACCGCCCCGGGCGACGAGGTCTACACCAAGCTCGGCCAGATCGACTACGCCGCCGAAATCGCCCAGATCCGCGCCGCCAAGCCGGACGCCGTCTATATCTTCCTGCCGGGCGGCATGGGCATCAACTTCGTCAAGCAGTTCGTTTCGGCCGGCCTGTCGCAAAGCGTCAAGCTGATCGGCCCGGGCTTCTCGGCCGACGAAGACGTGATCCAGGCCGTGGGCGAACCCATGCTGGGCATGTACAACACCGCGCAGTGGGCGCATGACCTGGACGTGCCGCAGAACAAGGCCTTCGTCGAGGCCTTCCGCAAGGAATACAACGGCCGCTACCCGTCGGTGTACGCCGCCCAGGCCTATGACGTCATCATGGCCATGGACGCCGCCGTCAAGCAGGCCGGCGGCAAGGCCGCCGACCGCGATGCCATCGTCAAGGCGCTGGAAAAGGCCGACTACCCCTCGGTGCGCGGCAGCTACACCTACGGCAAGAACCACTACCCGATCCAGGCCTACTACCTGCGCGTCGTCGACAAGGACGCCAGCGGCCGCATCACCAACAAGCTGGTGGGCAAGGTCTTCGACAAGTATCAAGACGTCTACGTCGGCGACTGCAAGCTTTAAAACGTACGGCCACACGATAAAGCCCGGCCCCGCTGCGTCGCAGGGGGCCGGCATTGCCGGTTCGATGCCTGACCCAGCAGGGTCGCACGCATTCGGCTTTGCTGGTCCGTAGCGATGTCCCTTTCAGGGGGAGCAGCACTTCGGGGTGGGCACACAGCAGGGGATTTTTTCATGACGTTCACGCTCATCGTCGAGCAATTGCTGAACGGTCTGCAGTTTGGGTTGATGTTGTTTCTGATCGCGGCCGGGCTGACCCTGGTGTTCGGCATCATGGACATCATGAATCTGGCGCACGGCTCGCTCTATATGGCAGGCGCCTATGTCGCCGCCGAAACCATGCAACGCACGGGCTCGTTCACGGCCGCGGTGCTGGTCGCAGCGGTCGCCACCGGCCTGGTCGGGGTGGCGCTGGAACTCACGCTGATCCGCCGCCTGGCGCTGCGCGACCACCTGGCCCAGGTGCTGGGCACCTACGCCATCATTCTCATCGCCAATGACCTGGTCAAGATGATCTGGGGCCCGGCCCCCGTCATGCTCAACATGCCGGCCGTGCTGTCCGGCCCGGTGCGGCTGCTGCCCGACCTGCTCTATCCCGCCTACCGCCTGATGATCATCGTCTTCGGCGTGGCCTCGGCCGTGGGCTTGTACTGGTTCGTCACGCGCACCCGTGCCGGCGTGCTGGTGCGGGCCGGCGCCTCGAATCGCCAGATGGCCACGCTGATGGGCGTGCGCGTACCGCTGTTGTTCCTGGGCGTGTTCGTGCTGGGCGCCATGCTGGCGGCCGTGGCCGGCGCGTTGCTGGGGCCGATCACTTCGGTGCAGGTCGGCATGGGCGAGGAAATCCTGATCCTGGTGCTGGTGTGCATCGTCATCGGCGGCATCGGCTCGATCCGCGGCGCCTTTGTCGGGGCGCTGCTGGTGGGCATGGTGGATACCGCCGGGCGGGCCTTCCTGCCGATGCTGCTGCGCCAGGTGTTCTCGCCTGCCGTGGCTTCCAGCGTCGGCCCCACGCTGGCCGCGATCGCCATCTATGTGTTGATGGCGGCGGTGCTGGTGTTCCGGCCTTCCGGCCTGTTTCCGGCGCGAGGCTGAGCATGCGGATTTCGTCGACTCTCTGGACCGTGGCCCTGCTGGCCCTGCTGGCGGCGTTTCCGCTGGTGGCGCCGGCGCTGGGCCTGGACTTCTATATTTCCTTCGTGCGCCGTGTGCTGATCTACGCGCTGGCCGCGACCAGCCTGAACCTGATCCTGGGCTATGGCGGCATGGTGGCGCTGGGCCACGCGGCCTTCTTCGGCGCGGGCGCCTACGCAGTGGGCATCCTGGCCATGTCGGGCGTGACCTCGGCGCTGGTGTCCTGGCCGGTGGCGATGGGGCTGGCGGGGCTGCTGGCTTGCATCACGGGCGCGATCTCGCTGCGCACCCGCGGCGTGTACTTCATCATGATCACCCTGGCGTTCGCCCAGATGCTGTTCTACATCTTCATCTCGCTGCGCCAGTACGGCGGTGAAGACGGCCTGAACCTGCCGGGCTATTCGACGCTGCCCGGCATCGACCTGGCCAACGACGTGTCGTTCTATTACCTGGTGCTGGCGCTGTTCGCGGTGGCGATGTGGCTGTTCGGCCGGGTGGTGGCCTCGCGCTTCGGCACGGCGCTGCAAGGCATCCGTGAAAACGAGTCGCGCATGGAATCGCTGGGCTATCCCGTCTACCGCATCAAGCTCACGGCGTTTACGCTCAGCGGCGCGGCGGCCGGGCTGGCGGGCGCGCTGCTGGCCAACCACAACCTGTTCATCTCGCCCAGCCTGATGCACTGGACCCAGTCGGCCAACCTGCTGATCATGGTGCTGGTGGGCGGCATCGGCCTGCGCTACGGCGGCGTGGCCGGCGCGGTGGTGATGCTGGTGCTGGAAGAAGTGCTGCGCCAATGGACCGAATATTGGCATCTGCCCCTGGGCGTGCTGCTGCTGTGCGTGGTGTTCGGCGCGCCGCGCGGCCTGGTGGGCCTGTTCGGCCCGCTGTTCGGCGGCGCCAAGGCGGCATCAACCGGCAAGGCGGGATCATGAGCCAACCCCAATCCCCATCGCAGTCCAACGCGCCTGCGCTGCAGGCCAGCAACCTGGTGCGCCGCTTCGGCGCGCTGGTCGCCACCGACAATGTCTCGATCTCGCTGAACCCTGGCGAAATCCACGCCCTGATCGGGCCCAACGGCGCCGGCAAGTCCACGCTGATCCACCTGCTGTCCGGCACCCTGGCGGCAGACTCGGGCACCCTGGCCGTGGGCGGGCGCGACGTCACCGCCCTGAACGCGCACCAGCGCGTGGCGGCGGGCCTGTCGCGTTCGTACCAGATCACCAACATCTTCAAGCAGTCCAGCGTGCTGGACAACCTGGTGCTGGCCGTGCAGGCGCACGCCGGCAGCAGTTTCCGCTTCTGGCGGCCGCGCGCCGCCGAAGCGGCCCTGTACGAGCAGGCCCGCGAACTGGCGCACGAATGCGCCATTGACCCGGCGCTGCTGGGGCGCGCCGCCGGCACGCTGCCGCATGGCGAGCAGCGCAAGGTGGAATTCGCGCTGGCCCTGGCCGCCCGGCCCAGCGTGCTGCTGCTGGACGAACCCATGGCCGGCATGGGGCCCGACGAGACCCTGCGCCTGACCGAACTGATCGACGCCCTGCGCGGCCGCGCCGCGATGCTGCTGGTCGAACACGACATGCAGGCCGTGTTCCGGCTGGCCGACCGCATCTCGGTGCTGGTCTATGGCCGCGTGATCGCCACCGGCACGCCCGACGAAATCCGCGCCAATCCGGACGTGCGCCAGGCCTACCTGGGCGATGACGAGACGGCGCCCGCGCGCGAGGAGACAGTCTGATGCTCAGCATTGAATCGGCCCAGAGCGGCTACGGCGCCAGCCAGGTGCTGTTCGGCGTGGACCTGCAGATCGGCGCCGGCCAGGTGGTGACCTTGCTGGGCCGCAACGGCATGGGCAAGACCACGCTGCTGCGCACGCTGTTCGGGCAACTGCCGCTGCGCGGCGGCAAGATCAGCTTCGCCGGCCAGGACATCAGCGGCTGGAGCCCCGACCGCATCGCGCGCACCGGCATGGCGATCGTGCCGGAAGGGCGCCAGTGCTTTCCCAACCTGACCGTGCGCGAACACCTGACGGCCTTCGTGGCCGCGCGCAACCCGTCCATCGGCGAGCCCTGGACGCCTGAACGCGTGTTCGAACTGTTTCCCCGGCTGGGCGAACGCGCCCGCAACATGGGCAACCAGCTGTCGGGCGGGGAACAGCAGATGCTGGCCATCGGCCGAGCGCTGGTCACCAACCCGCGCCTGTTGATCCTGGACGAGGCCACCGAAGGCCTGGCGCCCAAGATCCGCGAGGAAATCTGGCACTGCCTGGCGCGCCTGCGGCAGGCCGGCCAGACGATCCTGGTGATCGACAAATACGTCGAACGCCTGCTCAGCCTGGCCGACCGCCACGTCATCCTGGAACGCGGCAAGGTGGTCTGGAACGGCGACTCCGCCGCGCTGGACGCCGACCGCGGCCTGTGGGAACGCTACCTGGGCGTGTAGCGCGAAAGCCGCAGCCCCGTGCGGGCGGCGGCTTTTCTTTCGATATAAAACGCAATAAACCCGTCGATGGGCACAGCCTGCGCAAAACAGGCTGACCTTTGGCAAATTCGCGCGTTTACGCCTGTTTCAATTCATCCCGCTGTTCTCTACACTTAGCGCGCCGTGCGATCCCGCGTGGATGCGTCACGTCTCAACCAGGGCCTACCGTCTCAACAGGCCCGGACTGTCAGGAAGACTTCGCATGGCGAAATGGGGTTTGCGCAAAAAATCATTGATGGCGCTGTTGCTGGCGTGCCTGGTCGCTTTGGCGCCCGCCGCGCTGATAGGCTGGCAAGTGCTGGACGGGGTCCGCGACCACTTCGGCCGCGCGTTCTCCGACAATTTCACGCAGTTGAACCGCCAGCGCATCCTGGCGCCGGTGTCCAGAGAACTGGCGCTGTCGCAGCGCCTGGCCGACAGCGAAGTCACGCGCCGCTGGCTGCGCAACGAAAGCGATCCGGCCGCACGCGAGCTGTTCTTCCGCGAGGCCGACGGCTACCGGCGCGACCTCCTGGGCCGCGCCTATTTCATCGCCAGCGCCGCTACCGGCCACTATTACTTCAACGATGACCAGCCCCTGTCCGAGGCGCCGCGCTACACGCTGAGTCGCGAGGCCGCCGACGACGGCTGGTTCTACAGCACGCTCAAGTCGCCCAACCGTTACAACATCAACGTCAATCCCGACCTGAAGCTCAAGACCACGCGGGTCTGGATCAACGTGCAGGTGCGCGACGGCGACAAGGTCATCGGCCTGACCGGCGCCGGCCTGGACGTGGGCGGCTTCCTGCGCGACTTCGTCAACAGCGGCCAGCCGGGCGTGACCCCCATCATCGTCGACGAAGACGGCGCCATCCAGGCACACATGGACCCCACCCTGATCGCCTACAACTCGGGCGCGGGCGGGGCCGGCGGCAAGGACGGCCATGGCATGGTGTTCAACCTGGTCGACGCCGGCCACGGCCGCGACGAGCTGCGCGCGGCGCTGCACGCCGCCCAGGCCGACCCGCAGTCGGTGCAGTCGGCGTGGGTGGCCATCGACGGGGTGCGCCAGCTGGTGTCGGTGGCCTACATGCCCGAATTGCGCTGGCATGTGCTGACCGTGGTGGACCTGGGCGCCGCCCGGGTGCTGGACACCGACTGGCTGTGGCCCGCGGCCATCGGCCTGGTGCTGCTGTTTGCCGCGCTGCTTCTATGTTTCGGCTACGCCATCGAACGCCTGATGCTGCGGCCGCTGCGCCGCCTGCAGCAGTCCGCCCGCGCCATTGCCAACGGCAGCTACGACGTGCGCCTGCCGCCGGGCGGCCAGGACGAGATCGGCGACCTGAGCCGCGCCTTCGGCGTGATGGCCGACAAGGTGCGCCAGCACACCGCCGAACTCGAGACCAAGGTGCGCGAACGCACCTCCGAGCTGGAAGACGCCAACCGCGCCATGGCCGCGGCCCACAAGAAGATCGGCGATTCCATCGACTACGCCAGCCTGATCCAGCGCGCCATCCTGCCCGACCGCCAGCTGACCCAGTCGCTGGGCGCGCACCACTTCGTGCTGTGGAAGCCGCGCGACGTGGTCGGCGGCGATTTCTACGTGTTCCGTTCCGATGGCAACAATTGCCTGCTGGGCATCATGGATTGCGCCGGCCACGGCGTGCCGGGCGCGCTGATGACCATGCTGGCCCGCGCCGCCATCGACCTGGCCATCACCGAGGCCGGCCCGGCCGACCCGGCGGGCATCCTGGCGCGCACCGACAGCGCGATCCGGGCCATGCTTGCGGATGCGCAACTGCCTCGCGCCCTGGCCACCAATACTGACGCGGGCCTGGTATATATTGACCGCGAATCCGGCAGCTTGCGGTATGCCGGCGCCAAGATCAGCCTGTACGCCAGCGACGGCCGGACCCTGCGCGAAGTGCCCGGCGGCAAGCGCGCGCTGGGCGACAAGCGCACCGGGGTTTACCAGAACATCGAACTGCGCATGGAGCCCGGCTGGACCTATTACCTGGCCACCGACGGCTTCCTGGACCAGGCGGGCGGTGAGCACGGTTTCGGTTTTGGCAACACGCGTTTTGCCGAAATGCTCAAGAGACACGCGCAGCAGCCGTTAACCGACCAGGCGGCCGCTTTTTCCGAAGCCTTGGCCCAGTATCAAGGCGGACGGCCGCAGCGCGACGACATTACCTTGCTGTCTTTCCGTTTCGAATAATCGTTATCAGGGCGGTAACTCCCATGAATGCCTCCGATCTCTACGCATTGGGCGAGCGGTTCGACCAGAACCGCACCCTGCTGTGCTTCAACGGGCCGATCTCCCGTAGCCTGATCGAGGAAATCGGCAATGCGCTGAAGAACTACCTGAACGCCGAGCATGCCCGGCCGGCGGAAGCCATGGACGTGTTCTCGGTCTATATCGAGATGATCCAGAACATCCGCCAGTACGCCGCGCAGAACGGCGACGCCGATGCCGCCGCCACGGTGGTGATCGGCCGCCGCGACGAAAGCCGCTACGTGGTGTCGGCCGGCAACCTGGTCAAGGCCGAAGACGGCCGCCACCTGGTGGACCGCATCCAGCAACTGGCCGCGCTGGACAAGGCGGCCCTGAAAGCCGAATACAAGGCCCAGCTGCACAAGCCGCGCACCCCGGGCACTGCCTCGGGCGCCGGCCTGGGGCTGATCGACATCGCGCGCCGGGCGGGCGCACCGCTGGAAGCCAGCCTGACGCCCGCAGCGGGCGAGGGCAAGGCGTTCTTCAGCCTGAGCGTCGTGATCTGACCGCCGCCCGCGCACAGACCCTTTTCGGAGTGATTGATGAAAGACCTGAATATTCCCGGGACCCAGTCCACGCCCGCCATCACCGCCGACTTCGCTGCCGGCGTGCTGGCGATGCGCGGCGATTCCTACCCCGAGAATTCCTTCGAGCTGTTCGGCCCGGTCATCGAGTGGGTCGAGGCCTACCTGCAAAGCGGCGCCGCGCCGCTGAACCTGGAGCTTGAGCTGCTGTACCTGAACACCAGCAGCATCAAGTCGGTCATGGACATCTTCGACCTGCTCGAAGCCGCCCATGGCAAGGGCCGCAACGTCAGCGTGACCTGGTTCTACGACATGCGCAACGAGCGCGTGGGCGAGCTGGCCGAGGAATTCAAGGAAGACTGCACCTTCCCGTTCTCGGTCGTCGGCCGCCAATGAAGCCCGGCAACGCCGAGCTGGACGAACGCATCGGCCGCCTGCTGGCGGACCCGGCCTACGCCGGACACCCCCTGCGCGAGGCGCTCCAGGACCTGTGGCGGCACACGGCCGAGCAGATGGCGCGAATCGAGCGCGTCACGCACCTGTCCGACGCCTACCAGTCCATGGCGCACCAGCGCGAAATGGGCCTGTGCGAACAGTTCGACCGGCAGTTGCGCCGCCTTGCCCGCATCGCCCGTATCTCCGACCATTACCAGAGCATGATGCGCGACCTGAACGCGGCGCTGGAAGAGACCTCCAGCCGCGATCCCCTGACGGGCCTCTTGAACCGGCGCGCCCTGATGGAAATGATCAAGCAGGAAGTCCAGCGCGCCGCCCGCGGCGGCCAGGCCTTCGTCGTCGCCATGCTGGACGTGGATCACTTCAAGTCGGTCAACGACCGCTATGGCCACGAAATCGGCGACCGCGCCCTGGTCGAGCTGGCCGGCGCCATGCGCGACAGCGTGCGTGAATACGACCTGTGCGGCCGCTGGGGGGGCGAAGAATTCCTGGTGCTGCTGCCCGCGACCCCGCCGGAAACGGCACAAGGCGTGATGGACCGCCTGGTGGGCGCGGTGCGCGGCCTGGCGATCGATGTCGGCGCGGACGTGCTGCGCCTGACCGTCAGCATCGGCATGGCATATCACCAGCTCGGAGAAACTTTTTCAGAAACGCTCAGCCGGGCGGACCAGGCGCTGTACCTGGCCAAGCAGGACGGACGCGATCGCGTCGCGCTTGGATTCCCCCGGCCCTGAAATGAACCCGGAATCGCAGTCTTCCGGTATGGAGCCCCTTATGCTTGATTCTCATCCAGGTGGTTCAAGCGCGGCCCCGCAGGGCGCCGCGTGGCAGGTGGACAACTACCTGGCGTCGATGGACCGGGCGCTGCTGCTGTTCGATTTCGACGCGGCTGGCTCCCTCTTGCACGCGAATGACAACTTCCTGGCCGCCGTGGGCTATACCCGCGACGACATCGCCGGCCTGCGCCACGACCTGCTGTGCGACAGCATGGACGAAGGCAAGGGCATCGCCAGCGCCGAACACATCTGGGCCCGGCTGCGCCGCGGCGACTTCTTTTCTGGCACCTGCCGCTACCGCAGGCAGGATGGCGGGTCCCTCTGGATCGAAGCCACCTACCTGCCGATGCGCGACGACTCGGGCGAGGTGCGCCGCATCTCGGTCATTTCCCGCAAATCCATCGCCGATGCCGAACGCCAGGAAGAAATCCGCCTGCTGCTGCTGGGCATCAACGAAACCGGCAATGCCGTGGCCGTCTCGGGCCGCGACGGCCGCATCGTCTACGTCAACGATGGTTTCCAGCGCATGCTGGGCTTTGCCCGCGGCGACGCGCTGAACCAGGAACTGGGCGAACTGCTGGCCGGCGGCCGCCCCGACGGCGGCACCCGCGAAGAACTCGACCGCCGCATCGCCTGCCGCGAGGGCTACCACAAGGACGTACTGGTCTACGACCGCGGCGGCAAGCCGCTGTGGGTCTCGGTGATGGCCAACTCCGTGTTCGATGAACGCGGTTCGCTGGTCAACATCGTCGACGTGCTGACCGACATCACTCCCACCAAGGTGCACGAGGTGCTGCAGCGCCGGGTGCTGCAGGCCATGGTGAACGAGGCCTCGGTGGTGGAAGTGATGAACATGGTGTGCCGCGAGGTCGAGCGCCTGGCGCCCGAAGTGGCGGCCACCGTGTTACGCGTGGACGAGGCCGGCAAGCTGCGGCCCCTGGCCGCGCCCAGCCTGCCGTCGGCCTACGCCGACGCGCTGGACGGAGAGGCCATCGGCCCGCAGTCCGGCGCCTGCGGCACCGCCGCCTTCCTGGGCCGCCCGGTGATCGTGCCGGACATCGCCACCGATCCGCTGTGGGACGGCTACCGCCACCTGCCGCTGCCGGAAGACATCAAGGCCTGCTGGTCCTCGCCCATCAAGTCCAGCGACGGCCGGGTGATCGGCACGTTCGGCTTCTATTTCCGCGAACGCCGCCTGCCCGACGATTTTCACCACCGCCTGGTCGACGTCTGCGTCTACCTGTGCGCGCTGGCGCTGGAACGCGAAGAAGCCCGCGCCCGCATCCGCCAGCTGGCGTTCTACGACGAACTGACGGGCCTGCCTAACCGCAACCTGCTGCTGGCCCAGGCCGAACAGGCCATCGCCCGCGCCGAACCCGAACGCAAGCGCGTGGCGGTGCTGTTCCTGGACCTGGACCGCTTCAAGCAGGTCAACGACACGCTGGGCCACCCCATCGGCGACGCGCTGCTGCGCGACATCGCCCAGCGCCTGCGCCGCCTGGCCCGCGCCACCGACATCGTCGGCCGCCTGTCGGGCGACGAGTTCGTGATGCTGATGCCCGATTTCGAGCACGGCCGCCTGACCGCCGCCGCGGAACACATCCTGGTAGCCCTGGCGCAACCTTTCGTGGTGGGCGGCATCACGCTGAACCCGTCGGTGAGCATCGGCATCAGCGTGTTCCCGGAAAACGGCCGCGACATGGATACGCTGCTGCGCCACGCGGACATGGCGATGTACCAGGCCAAGACCGCGGGCCGCAACCGCATTTCCTTCTTCAGCGCCGAAATGAACCGCCAGGCCCAGGAACGCCTGGCCCTGGAAGCCGCCCTGCGCGATGCCCTGGAAGGCCGCGCGCTGCGCCTGCACTACCAGCCCCAGGTCGGCCTGAAGAACGGCAGCCTGTACGGGGTCGAGGCGCTGGCCCGCTGGCGCCACCCGACCCTGGGCGACATTTCCCCCGCGCGTTTCGTGCCCCTGGCCGAAGAATGCGGCCTGATCGGCGACCTGGGCGACTGGGCGGTGCGCGAAGCCTGCTCGCAACTCTCGATCTGGCGCCACAACGGCCTGCTCGTCCCCTCAGTATCGGTGAACCTGTCGGCCACCAATTTCCACAACCTGAACCTGCCCCGCATGATCGCGGCGACGCTGGCCGAGTTCGGCCTGGCCGCCCAGGACCTGATGCTGGAAATCACGGAAGGCGTGGTCCTGGACGCCACCGCCGGCACGCTGCGCACGATTGCCGAACTCCACCGTCTGGGCGTACGCCTGTCGATGGACGATTTCGGGACGGGCTATTCAAGCCTGGGGCATTTGAGGCGCTTGATCGTCGATGAGCTGAAGCTGGATCGCAGTTTCGTTCAGGGGCTGGAGAGCGACGATGCGGCTCGGGCGCTGACAAGCGCTGTGATTCGGATCGGGGAGAGTCTGAGCTTGCCGGTTGTTGCGGAGGGGATCGAGAATGAGGAGCAGCGGCGGTTCTTGATCGAGCAAGGGTGTGCAGCAGGACAAGGGTTCCTGTTTTCGCCGCCGTTGCCGGCGGGAGATTTGGAGGAATGGTTGAGAGCTAGGGGGTGATTGTTTTTGTTTTCGTGCGGGCGGTTGTCGTTCTTTAGCCGCGCTTGGCGGTGTCGGCGGGCATAGGGCGGGGCTACGATTGCGGTCCGGAGCCTTCGCTCCGGACTGCCCCGTCGTCATCGTCGTCCGCCTTCGGCTCCCTTCCGATTCCCTCGGGCGCATCTAACGCCCCGCCCTATGCCCGCCGACACCGCCAAGCGCTCACGATGAGGATTCGCCTCGGTCGTCGGGGAGGGCGGTGTGCTTGGCGTGATAGCGACGGTCGGAGTGGGGTGGGCGGGGTAGGGCGTTGCCCGCTTCGTGCCGGCCGCGCGGGCGGCCTTACGAAGCTTACGCGGCGTCTTGCGTGCGCCGATGCCGCTCTCGCGTGTGGGTAGTGGTGTTGGTGGTGCCAAGATGTCGCTCTTGCGTGTGAGCGAAGCAGATGGCATCAGAATCGCTGGTGGTCTGTAGCGGCGCGGATGCCGTGGCGTTCAACATGAATGCGCAGCGCCCGATGGGCGGCGCGCGAGACAGTCAGCATGCGCAAGCAGGACCCCGCCGCGCCGCCCATCACCGCCCCACCCCCAACATGACGGGCCACTAGAAAGCCCCTCTCCAACAGCGCGCAGCGCACCCGCAACACATTCCAGCAACGCAATGCCAAACGTGGCCGCCCGCGCGGCCGCGGCTTGGCGACCCTGCAAATCCCATTCCCTGCACACAGGTCTAACAGCGCAACGACCCGAGACACGCGTAGTCCCTCGCGGCGGTGGCATGCGGGGTGGGCAACCTCGATGCGCCCGAGGGAATCGGAAGGGAGCCGAAGGCGGACGACGATGACGAAGGGGCAGTCCGGAGCGAAGGCTCCGGACCGCAATCGTGGGCGCCCGCCCCGCATGCCACCGCCGCGAGGGACGACCCACGAAGACCGCCCTCCACCAGCCCCCAACGACCCCCCGCAAAAAAAACCCCACACCCCGTCCCCATTTCAACTAAACGTTTCCCCCATTTGCGATCCTCCCCATCCAGGTATATATTTCAAGCCTAAACTATCAAGACCTAAAAAGCCGCGATCCCGTCATTCGCAGATCGCCCTTCATGGAGCATTACGGCAATGAAAATAGTCTGCATTGGTGGGGGTCCCGCCGGCTTGTATTTTGGTCTGCTCATGAAGTTGCAAGACCCCGCCAACGACGTTACCGTCATCGAGCGCAACCGGCCGTATGACACTTTTGGTTGGGGCGTCGTGTTTTCCGATGCCACCATGCAGAACCTGCGCGAGGCCGATCCCGTTTCCGCGCAGACCATTGGCGATGCCTTCAATCATTGGGATGATATTGACATCCACTTCAAGGGTCGCAGCATTCGCAGCGGCGGCCACGGCTTCATTGGCATTGGCCGCAAGAAGCTGCTGAATATTTTGCAGGCGCGTTGCGAAGACGTCGGCGTCAAGCTGGTCTTCGAGAACTTCGTCCAGGACGATCAGGCCATTGCCCGTGAATACGATGCCGATCTCGTCATCGCGTCCGACGGCATCAACAGCCAGATCCGCACCCGCTACACCGACACCTTCCATCCCGACATCGACCAGCGCCGCTGCCGCTTCGTCTGGCTGGGCACCAAGAAAGTCTTCGACGCCTTCACCTTTGCCTTCGTCCAGACCGAGCATGGCTGGTTCCAGGCCCATGCCTACCGGTATGAAGACGGCATGTCGACCTTCATTGTCGAAACGCCCGAAGAAACCTGGCAGGCCGCCGGCATCGAACAGATGAGCCAGGAAGAGGGTATCGCCTATTGTGAAAAGCTGTTCGCGCCCTGGCTGGATGGCAATGCGCTCATCAGCAACGCCTCGCACCTGCGCGGCTCGGCCATCTGGATTCGCTTTCCGCGCGTCATCTGCAACACCTGGGTCCATTGGAACCAGCTCGAGACCCGCCGCGGCAAGCGCGCCGTGCCCGTCGTGCTGATGGGCGATGCCGCCCATACCGCCCACTTCTCCATCGGGTCCGGCACCAAGCTCGCGCTGGAAGATGCCATCGAACTGGCGCGCTGCCTGAGCGGCGCCGAAGGCAGTGTCGAGCGCGGTCTCAAGCACTACGAAGACGTGCGCAGCGTGGAAGTCTTGAAAATCCAGAACGCCGCGCGCAACTCCACCGAGTGGTTCGAAAACGTCGAACGCTACGCCGAACTCGAACCCGAACAATTCGCCTACTCGCTGCTGACACGTTCGCAGCGCATCTCGCACGAAAACCTGCGCCTGCGCGATCCGGCCTGGCTCGAAGGCTTCGAGCGCTGGATCGCAGAGCATGCCGGCACCCCGGCGCCGGCCGGCCAGCGGCCCCCGCTACCCATGCTGACGCCCTATCAGGCGCGCGGGGTGCGGCTCAAGAATCGCATCCTGGTGTCGCCCATGGCCATGTACTCGTGCGCCGACGGCGTGCCGGGCGACTTCCACCTGGTGCACCTGGGCGCGCGCGCCATGGGCGGCGCCGGGCTGGTCATGGTCGAAATGACCTGCGTGTCGCCCGACGCCCGCATCACCCCGGGGTGCCCGGGGCTGTGGAACGACGCGCAGCAGCAGGCCTTTGCCCGCATCGTCGGCTTCGTGCACGGCAACAGCGATGCGCGCATCGGCGTGCAGATCGGCCATGCCGGCCGCAAGGGTTCCACTCAGCTGGGGTGGCAGAAGATCGACCACCCGCTGGCCGAAGGCAACTGGCCGCTGCTGTCGGCGTCGGCCTTGCCTTATATCGAAGGCGTGTCGGACACGCCGCGCGCCATGACGCGCGCCGATATGGATCAGGTGCGCGACAACTTCGTGGCCGCCGCCCGCCGTGCGCAGGCCGCCGGTTTCGACTGGCTGGAACTGCACTGCGCCCACGGCTACCTGTTGTCCAGCTTCATCTCGCCGCTGACCAATCTGCGCGACGACGAATACGGCGGCAGCCTGGAAAACCGCCTGCGCTTCCCGCTGGAAGTGTTCCACGCCGTGCGCGCCGTCTGGCCCGAAGACAAGCCCATGTCGGTGCGTATCTCGGCCAGTGACTGGGTCGAGGGCGGCATCACCGCCGACGACGCCGTCGAGATCGCCCGCTACTTCAAGGCCGCCGGCGCCGACATGATCGACTGCTCGTCGGGCCAGGTCAGCAAGGAAGAAAAGCCCGTCTACGGCCGCATGTTCCAGACCCCGTTCGCCGACCGCGTGCGCAACGAGGCCGGCATTCCCACCATCGCGGTGGGCGCCATCTTCGAGGCCGACCACGCCAACGCCATCATCGCCTCGGGCCGCGCCGACCTGTGCGCGCTGGCGCGGCCGCACCTGGCTGATGCCTCGTGGACGCTGCGCGAATCGGCGCGTGTGGGCTACCGCGACGTGGCCTGGCCCAGCCAGTACTTCGCCGGCAAGCGCCAGCTGGAAACCAACTTCGAGCGCGCCGCCGCCATGGCGCAACTGGACGTCAAATGAGTACGCTCGCCCAACCCCTGGCAGGCCGCCACGCGCTGGTGACGGGCGGCGCCCGCGGCATCGGCCTGGCCAGCGCCCGCGCGCTGCTGGCGCGCGGCGCCCGTGTCACGCTGCTGGGCCGCGACGGCGGTGCGCTGGAAGCTGCCGTCGACAGCCTGGCGAGCCTGGGCCAGGTGCAGGCGGTCAGCGCTGACATCGCCGACGAAGCCTCGGTGCGCCAGGCCTTCGCCCAGGCCGAGGCCGAACTCGGCCCCGTGCTGGTGCTGGTCAACAACGCCGGCCAGGCCGTCAGCCAGCGCTTTGACCGTACCGACGCCGCCCTGTGGCAATCGATGCTGGCAGTCAACCTGACCGGCACTTTCCATTGCATCCAGGCCGCCTTGCCCGGCATGCTGGCCGCCAGGTGGGGCCGCGTCATCAACGTGGCCAGCACCGCCGGCCTGATCGGCTATGCCTACGTCAGCGCCTATTGCGCGGCCAAGCACGGCGTCATCGGCCTGACCCGCTCGCTGGCGCTGGAAACCGCGCAGAAGGGCGTCACCGTCAACGCCGTCTGCCCCGGCTATACCGAAACCGACATCGTGCGCGGTGCGGTGGCCAATATCGTCGACAAGACCGGCATGACGCCGGAAGCCGCGCGCGCCAAGCTGGCCGAACGCAACCCGCAGGGCCGCCTGGTGCAGCCCGAAGAAGTGGCCGAGACGGTCGCCTGGCTGGCCTTGCCGGCATCGGCATCGATCAACGGCCAGGCCATCGCCGTGGACGGCGGTGAAGTGATGACCGGCTGAGCCGGCCCCCATCCCCAGCATTCATGAACGGAGACACCATGAGCACCCAGCCCGAAGAGCACACCATGAAACACCACAAGCGCCGGCTGGCCGGTTACCAGGCGCGGACGTTCCTGTGGCAGGTGTCGGCCGACGGCAAGATCGGCACCATCACGCTCAACCGCCCCGAGCGCAAGAACCCGCTGACCTTCGATTCCTACGCCGAGCTGCGCGACTTGTTCCGCGCCCTGGTGTACGCGACCGACATCAAGGTGGTGGTGGTGACGGGCGCCGGCGGCAACTTCTGCTCGGGCGGCGACGTGCACGAAATCATCGGGCCGCTCACCAAGATGAGCATGCCTGAACTGCTGGACTTCACCCGCATGACGGGCGACCTGGTCAAGGCCATGCGCGCCTGCCCGCAGCCCATCGTGGCGGCGGTGGACGGCATCTGCGCCGGCGCTGGCGCGATGGTGGCGCTGGCGTCCGACATGCGCCTGGGCACGCCGGCCTCGCGCACCGCGTTCCTGTTCACGCGGGTGGGCCTGGCGGGCGCCGACATGGGCGCCTGCACGCTGCTGCCGCGCATGATCGGCCAGGGCCGCGCCTCTGAACTGCTGTACACCGGCCGCGCCATGACGGCTGACGAGGGCGCCAGCTGGGGCTTTTTCAACGCGCTGCACGAGCCGGGCGAGCTGATGGAAGCCGCCGCCAAGCTGGCCGCGCAACTGGCCGCCGGCCCCACGTTTGCCCACGGCGTGACCAAGAAACTGCTGCACCAGGAATGGAACATGGGCGTGGACGAGGCCATCGAGGCCGAAGCCGAGGCCCAGGCCATCTGCATGCAGACGCGCGACTTCCATCGCGCCTACGAGGCCTTCGTGGCCAAGCAAAAGCCCGTTTTCGAAGGGAATTGATGATGCGCGACGCAAGCTGGCTGGACTGGCCCTTTTTCGACGAAACCCATCGCCAGTTGGCGCACGAGGTCGACGCCTGGTGCGAAGGCGCGCTGGGCGACGTGGACCACCACGATGCCGACGCGGCCTGCAAGAAGCTGGTCAAGGCCATGGGCCAGGCCGGCTGGCTGCGCTACGCGGTGGCGGGAGGCCCGGGCGGCGCCTGGGGCGGCGCGTTGCCGGAAGTCGATTCGCGCGCGGTCTGCATCCTGCGCGAAACCCTGGCACGCCACGAAGGCCTGGCCGACTTCGCTTTCGCCATGCAAGGCCTCGGCAGCGGCGCGATTTCGCTGATGGGCTCTGACGAACTGCGCCAGCGCTACCTGCCGCGCGTGGCGCGCGGCGAGGCCATCGCCGCCTTTGCGCTGTCTGAACCCGATGCCGGTTCCGACGTGGCCGCGCTGGCCTGCGAGGCCCGCCTGGATGGCGACGCCTATGTGCTGAACGGCGCCAAGACCTGGATTTCCAACGGCGGCATCGCCGACTTCTATTGCGTCTTCGCCCGCACCGGCGAGGCCCCGGGCGCACGCGGCATCAGCGCCTTCGTGGTGGATGCCGATACCCCGGGCTTCGAGGTTTCGGAACGCATCGAGCTGATCGCGCCGCACCCGCTGGCCACCATCACGTTCGACAACTGCCGCGTGCCGGTGTCGCACCGGCTGGGCGATGCGGGGCAGGGCTTCAAGCTGGCCATGATGACGCTGGACATTTTCCGCGCCTCGGTGGCCGCCGCCGCGCTGGGCTTTGCCCGCCGCGCGCTGGACGAAGGCCTGGCGCGTTCGAAGTCGCGCCGCATGTTCGGCCAGACGCTGGCCGACCTGCAACTGACGCAGGCCGCGCTGGGCGACATGGCCACCGCCATCGACGCCTCGGCGCTGCTGACCTACCGCGCCGCGTGGATGCGGGATGTGCAGAAAGTACGCACCACGCGCGAAGCGGCCATGGCCAAGATGACGGCCACCGAATCGGCGCAGACCGTGATCGACCGCGCGTTGCAGATGTTCGGCGGCGCGGGCGTGGTGTCGGGGATGCCGGTGGAGAAGCTTTACAGGGAAATCAGAGCGCTGCGTATCTACGAAGGCGCCACCGAAGTGCAGAAGTTGATCATCGCCCGCGAACTGCTGAAGGCGTAAAGAGGCCATCGAGCCTTCCGCCTTCCGCATAGTCAACCACACCGCAGCAGCAAGGGGAATTTCATGGAAGTATCCGCCCACATCGACACCTTTGCCCGGGACAACCTGCCCCCGGGCGAACAATGGCCAGAATTCCTGCTGGACGGCCCCGACGTGGCCTATCCCAAGCGCTTCAATTGCGCGGTGGAACTGGTGGACGCCATGGTCGAGCGCGGCCACGGCGAGCGCATCGCGCTGCGCTGGCCGCAGGACGGCAAGCAGGCCACCATGACCTACCGCGAACTGGCGGCGCTGACCAACCGCATCGCCCGCGTGCTGGCCGAAGACATGAAGCTGGTGCCCGGCAACCGCCTGCTGCTGCGCGGCCCCAACAACCCCATGATGGCCGCTGCCTGGCTGGCCGCCATCAAGGCGGGCCTGGTTACCGTGCCGACCATGCCGCTGCTGCGCGCCAAGGAACTCAAGCAGATCATCGAAAAGGCGCAGATCCAGGCGGTGCTGTGCGATGCGCGTCTGAAAGAAGAAGCCGAGTTCTGCGCCCAGTCCGGCCACGAACATCACTGCGCCGAACTGGCGCAGATCATGTACTTCAATGACACCGCGCCCGATGCGCTGGACGCGCTGGCCGCGGCCAAGCCCGACGACTTCACGGCCTGCGACACGGCCGCCGACGACGTCTGCCTGATCGCTTTCACCAGCGGCACGACGGGCGCGCCCAAGGGCTGCATGCACTTTCACCGCGACGTGCTGGCCATGTGCGACTTGTTCCCCAAGCACGTCATCAAGCCGGGCCCGGACGACATCTTCTGCGGCACGCCGCCGCTGGCCTTCACGTTCGGGCTGGGCGGGCTGCTGTGCTTTCCGCTGCGCGTGGGCGCCAGCACCGTGCTGGCCGAACGCCTGACCCCGGAAAGCCTGTTGCAGCTGATCCAGGACTTCCGCGCCACCATCGTGTTCACCGCGCCCACGTTCTACCGCCAGATGTCGGCGCTGGTCGGCAAATTCGACCTGTCGTCGCTGAAGAAAAGCGTGTCGGCCGGCGAGGCGCTGCCCGATGCGACCCGACAGCTCTGGAAGGAAGCGAGCGGCATCGAGATGATCGACGGCATCGGCGGCACGGAAATGATCCACGTGTTCGTGTCCAGCCCGCCCGAGTCGGTGCGCCGCGGCGCCATCGGCCGGGTGGTGCCCGGCTACATCGCGCAGATCGTGGACGACGACATGAACCCGGTGCCCAACGGCACGGTGGGGCGCCTGGCGATCAAGGGTCCCACCGGCTGCCGCTACCTGGCCGATGAGCGCCAGCGCCGTTTCGTGCAGAAGGGCTGGAACCTGCCGGGCGATACGTTCCTGCAGGACGACGAAGGCTACCTGTTCTACCAGGCCCGCAACGACGACATGATCGTGTCAGCCGGCTACAACATCGCGGGCCCCGAGGTCGAGGACGCGCTGCTGCGCCACGAGGCGGTGGCCGAGTGCGGGGTGGTGGGCGCGGCCGACGAGGAACGCGGCCAGCTGGTGAAGGCGTTCGTGGTGCTCAAGCCGGGTTTCGAACCGGGCGATGCGCTGGTGGCGGCGCTGCAGCAGTTCGTCAAGGCCAGCATCGCACCCTACAAGTATCCCCGCGCCATCGAGTTCGTGCCGGCATTGCCGCGCACGGAAACGGGCAAGCTGCAACGCTTTGCGCTGCGCAAGATGGCGTGAAAACGAACTAAGGAATCACAAGGAAATCCCATGGCAGCCCCTTTCATCAGCCAGGTCGAAGTCCGCTTTCGTCATTGCGACCCGGCGGGCATCGTTTTCTATCCTCGCTATTTCGAGATGATCAATGACTTTGTCGAGGAATGGTTCGACAAGGGCATGGGGTTGCCTTTTCATGCACTGCACGTGGACCGCCATATCGGCACGCCGATGGCGTCGGTGACGTGCGATTTCAGCGCACCGAGCCGTTGGCACGAGAAGCTGCGCCAGACGCTGCAGGTGCAGCGTATCGGCGGGGCGTCGTTCAAGGCGCTGGTGCGTTTCGAGGGGCCGGACGGCCAATTGCGGCTGTCGGCGACGCTGACGATCGTGACGGTGGATCTGCGGACGATGAAGTCGATGCCGCTGCCGGACGATCTGCGTGAACGGATGCAGGCTTATCTGGTCGCCGCGGAGTGACTCCGCGCTATTTGTTTTTTTGATAATAGGATGAGACGTTATGAAGATTCTGCAACCGCCGGATTGGATGGCGCCGCGGGGCTATTCGAATGGAATCCTGACCGAGATGACGGTGGGGAGCAAGCTGGTGTTCGTGGGGGGGCAGGTCGGCTGGAACGGGCAGCAGCAGTTTGAATCGGATGATCTGGCTGATCAGGTTCGGCAGACGTTGTTGAACATCGTGGCGATTTTGGCCGAGGGTGGGGCGAAGCCTGAGCATATTGTGCGGATGACTTGGTATGTGACCGACAAGGATGCTTATGTGGCGGCTTATCCGGAGATCGGGAAGCATTATCGGGAGCTGATCGGGCGGCATTTTCCGGCGATGACGGCGGTGGAGGTGGCTGATCTGGTTGAGGATCGGGCTAAGGTTGAGATTGAAGTTACGGCTGTTGTGCCGGGGTAGGGTTTTTGTGTTGATCGGTGCGGCGGGGTTCTTGAGCCGCGCGTGACGGGGCAGGCGGGGTGAGGGCGGGGCTACGATTGCGGTCCGGAGCCTTCGCTCCGGACTGCCCCTTCGTCATCGTCGTCCGCCTTCGGCTCCCTTCCGATTCCCTCGGGCGCATCTACACGCCCCGCGCCCACCCGGCCGCCGCAACCCGGCGCTTGCGCCGTGGGCCGCGACGATGGGGGCGGTGTTTGCTGGCGTTTTGCTCAGCGGTGGGGTGGGGCGGTGGGGGTGCGGGGCCCGCCGCAATCGGCCGCGCGGGCGGCCTTCTGCGGCTTACGCGGTGGTGGGGCGTTGGGGGGGTGGACGCTGCGCGTGTTGGGTGTGTCCGCGTTTTTTGGCTGGAGCTTGTTATGAGCTTGGGCGGGGAGCGGCTATCGTTGGGGAATGGCAAGGTGCCGCCCGTGTCTGAGTGATGTGAATGACGAAGAATGGGGGCGCTGCGCCGGCCATCATTTCTTTCATGCCGATTCTCGACAGGCCATCTGAACCATGAAAATTCTTGTTGCGTTGCTGAGCCTTTCGTTCCTGGTGGTGGCTCCCTGCGTCGCGGATACCGACGCGGATCAAGCGGAGCTTCTGGGGACGCTGGCTGGCGGAAGTTGGCGGTCCGGCGATGGGCTGGGCTCGTATCGGGTGATCCTGGAGAACGTGGGGTTCGAGCATGTGAGCTGCCGTGTCTGGATCGAGTGGCTGGGCACTGCGACGTCCGGCAAGAAGTCGCCTGGGCAACCGGCGCGCGTCGTCGCCAGGGCGCCGTACGACGAGATCTCCAGCGGCTTCTGGTCTTGCAATCCGAAGAAGGTCGGGTTGGCGGGCGCGACGCTGACCATTCACGCTACGCACACTTATTCCGGTGAAAGCCGCAAGTTCTGCGCCGTGCTGGGTGTGCCGGGTGAGTATCGTGATCAGGGCTTGTGTTGAGCCTGTGTTCTGACGCGCGCTAGCCTTGCAGCTGGTTGTAGACCTCTTGCGAGATTCTCTGTAGTTCGTCTCGGCTGACCGCGCCCGACAGGGCGTAGCCGAATTGGCCTTCGGCCCAGTAGAAGACGCGCACGGGGCCTTCCTGGGTGAATTGGAAGGCGGTCTGGCCGCCCGTGGCTTCTCGGGTGACGTAGAGGGTCAGGCGTTGGCCGTCCGGGGCGCCGTACATGAAGAGGGCGACGGGGCCGGTGCCGCCGGGGAGCAGGCGGCCGCCGACGAGGTCGTAGCCGGCGTGGGACAGGTTGGGGGCGCGCACGGGGGCGCCCAGGCGTTTGGTGAGCCAGGTGACCAGGGCTTTTTCGTTGTCGCCGCTGACTTCCACGGGGCGTCCCATGTCGGGGGCGTAGACGGCGTGGGCGATGGCGGCGCGTTGGGCGTAGCCGCCGGCGGCGTGGTCGGGGCTGGCGGTGGCCAGGACGGATTGCAGGTGGCGGGCGTCCAGGGCGCCGCGGGTGAGCCAGGCGGCGCTGGCGCTGATGGCGGCGATGGCGATGCCGGCGGCCAGGGCGCGCCAGGGCAGGTGGCGGGCGGGCGGCGCGAGGGGCAGGCGCAGGGGCAGGGGTTCGTCCAGGACGGGGTCGAGCAGGGCGTGCAGGGCGCGGCGCTGGGCTTGCCAGGCGTGGACGCGGGCGAGGTCCTGCGGGTGGGCGGCGAGATAGGCGTCGACGTCGGCGTGGCGGCCGGGCGGCAGCTGGCCGTCGGCATAGCCGTGCAGGTCGGCCTCGGTGATGGGGTGGCCGGCGGCGGGAACGGGGTGGAGGCGTTTGTCGTTCATGTCATTTCACGCGATGGAGCCGGCCGGCGGGTTCCTGGCCTTGCATCAGGGCGCCGAGCCGTTCGCGGGCACGCGACAGGCGCGACATGACGGTGCCGATGGGCACGCCCAGGACGTGGGCGGTTTCCTGATAGGACAGGTCTTCGACGCAGACGAGCAGCAGCACTTCGCGCTGTTCGGCGGGCAGGCCTTGCAGGCAGCGATCCAGGTCGCGCACCTCCAGGTGATCGGTTTGGGTGGCGCGCACCGGCACGTCGGGCAGGTCGCTGGTGCTGGCCTCGCCGGCTTGCCGGTGGTGCGCGCGCACGCCGTCGATGAAATGGTTATGCATGATGCCGAACATCCAGGCCCGCAGTTCGCCGCGCCGTTGCCAGCGCGAGTAGCGGCTCCAGGCGCGCTCCAGGGTGTCCTGCACCAGGTCGTCGGCCCGGTGGGGGTCGCCCGTCAGCCCGCGGGCGTAACGCCGCAGGCTGGGGATGCAGGCCAGGATCGATGCTTCGTCTTCGGCGCGCATGGTCTGATGCGGATGGGCCAGGCGATCCGGATCAGGGCTTGATGACGTGCCAGACGTCCTTGAAGTTGTCGCCGGTCTTGTCGCCGGGCTTGGCGTCCTTGGCGTACAGGTAGACGGGCTTGCCCTTGTAGGCCCATTGCTTGGAACCGTCGTCGCGGGTGATGACGGTCAGGTCGCCCGAGGCCTTGGCGTCGGCGGCGGCGGTGACCGGGGGCCAGATCTTGGCGCACTGGTCGTTGCAGGCGCTCTTGCCGCCGGCATCTTTGTCGAAGGTGTACAGGGTCATGCCGGCGCTGTTGACCAGGACGCCGTCCTGGGTCTTGACGGCCTGGGCGTGGGCGCCGGCCGAGAACAGGGCGGCAGAGGTGAGAACCAGGGCTGCGGCGATTTGATTGCGCATGTCGTGCCTCGCGTAGATAGGAAAGTGGGGGACTGCCCTCTACAGACGCCGGCCGGGGCGGCGATATTCCACCCGGCGCAAAAATATTTCCGCGAGGGCTCAGGGGGCCGCCGGGGGCGGACCGGGTTCGTAACGCATTTCGGTTTCCAGGCCGGCCTCCTCGACGGCGCGAAAGCCCAGCGACTCGTAGAGCCGGCGGGCGGGGTTGCCCTGCAAGACGGACAGGGTGACGGCGGCGCCTTCCTGGTCGGCCTGGCGCAAGAGGCCGGTCAAGAGGCGCCGGCCCAGGCCCTGGCCCTGGTAGGCCGGGTCGATCTGGATCTGCACGACGCGCCAGCCGTCGGGGTCGCGCAGGGTCTTGAACAGGCCCGCGGGGCGGCCGTGCAGCCAGACGATTTGGGCGCCGTCAAAGCCGTAGCGGATGCGGGCCAGGTGGTGTTCGTCGTCCTGCGGGGCGCCGGCGCGGGCCAGGTGTTCGGTCATGGTGGCGCGGCGCAGCGACAGCAGGAAGGGCAGATCGTCTTCGGTGGCGGGCTGCAAGGCCAGGGAATGGGGGCTCATGGGGCAGTTTCGGGTTGCTTGGAAGGACCACGCTTGGCGCTTTTGCCGGCCTGGTGAATCAGGTTATAGAGCTGTTGGGCCGCCGGCGCCAGGGGGCGGCCGCGGCGCGAGATGAGTCCCAGGCTGCGGGTGACGCGCGGATGTTCCAGTTTGACGCCGGCCAGGGTGGCGTGGCCGGCCGGCGGCATGGCCAGCTGGGGCACGGCGGCCACGCCCAGGCCGGCCTCGACCAGGCCCAGCAGGGTCATGACGTGGCTGACCTCGAAGGCGCTGACGGTGCGCTTGCCGCTCTTGGCCAGGGCGTCGTCGATCAAGAGGCGGTTGCCGCTTTCCTTGGCCACTGTCATGAAGCGTTCGCCGGACAGTTCTTCCCAGGACACGCTGCGGCGGGCGGCCAGCGGGTGGTCGCGGCGCACGGCCAGCACGAAGTCTTCGCGCAGCACGGCCTTGAAGTCCACGTCGGGTTCCTGGGTGCCGAAGAAGCTGATGCCGAAGTCGGCGCGGCCGGTGACGACGCTGTTGAGCACGGTGTGCGCGGTTTCGTCGATGATGCGCACGCGGATGCGCGGAAAGCGTTCGGCGTAGTCGTGGATGATGGCCGGCAGGAAGTAATAGGCCACCGACGGCACGCAGGCCACGGTGACCAGCCCGCCGCGCTGCGCGGCCAGGTCGCCGATGCTGAGCACGGCGCGTTCCAGTTCGTCGATGGCGCCGCGGGCGCGTTCCAGGAAGATGCGGCCCACGTGCGTGAGCGACACGCGGCGGGTGGTGCGTTCCAGCAGGCGGGCGCCCAGCAGGTCTTCCAGTTTTTCGATGCGGCGGCTCAGCGCCGGTTGCGACAGGTTCAGGTCTTCGGCGGCGGCGCGAAAGCTGGCGCGCTCGGCCACGGCCACGAAGGCCTGCAATTCCTGTAAATCGAAATTGATGCGTGCCATGCATTAATCCATCCGTAAGTTGCAATTCAAATAATAGCCGCAGCGTCGCAGAATGCATTGCATGGAAACGATCATCCCTTGCGTACTGATGCGCGGCGGCACCTCCCGCGGCCCCTTTTTCCTGGCGGACTGGCTACCCGCCGATCCGGCCGAGCGCGACCGCATGCTGCTGGCCGCGATGGGCTCGCCCCACGCCTTGCAGGTCGACGGGCTGGGCGGCGGCAACTCGCTGACCAGCAAGGTCGCGATCGTGTCGCGGTCCCGCCGGCCGGGCTGCGATATCGACTACCTGTTCGCCCAGGTGTCGGTGGACCGCGCCAGCGTCGATACCCGGCCCAACTGCGGCAACATGCTGTCCGGCGCCGCGCCGTTTGCCATCGACGAAGGCCTGATCGCCGCGGCCGACGGCGAGACTTCGGTGCGGGTGCACAACGTGAACACGGGCGCCGTCATCGAAGCGGTGGTGCAGACCCCGGGCGGGCGCCTGACCTACGAGGGCGACGCCCGCATCGACGGCGTGCCCGGCGCGGCTGCGCCGGTGCGCCTGAACTTCCTGGATGCCTGGGGCGCGCTCACCGGCCGCCTGTTCCCCACCGGCCAGCGCCAGGACATCGTGGACGGCATAGCGGTGACGCTGATCGATGCCGCGATGCCGATGGTGCTGCTGCGTGCCGCCGACTTCGGCTTGCGTGGCGATGAATCGCCCGCCGAGCTGGACGCCAATGCGGCCTTGCTGGCACGCCTGGAACGCATCCGCCGCGAAGCCGGCGCGCGCATGGGGCTGGGCGACGTGACGGACAGCGTCATCCCCAAGCCGGTGCTGCTGGCGCCGGGCGACGAGGCCGCCGGGCTGTCGCTGCGCTCGCGCTATTTCACGCCGCACGCCTGCCACCGGGCGCATGCCGCGACCGGCGCGGTGGGCGTGGCCGCCGCCTTCCTGATGCCGGGCACGGTGGCGCACGATTGCGGCGGCCCCGGGCCGCAGCCGGGCTATCGCAGCGTGCGCATTGTGCATCCGTCGGGCGGCATGGATATCGACGTACGGCTGGACGAGCGCACGGGCGAGGTCGCCGCCGCGGGGCTGGTGCGCACGGCCCGCAAGATCATGAAAGGCGTGCTTTACCTGCCCCAGGTGGCGCCGCAAACGCGCGCGGCGCAGCCGCTGCGCGCCGCACCGATGGCGGTAGCCGCCTAGCGTCCGTATCGGCTACACCGACAACAGCATCCGGGCCGCTTGGTCGAGCGGCCCGCTTTGAACCCAGCTGGCGCCGGCCTGGCGCCCGCAAGCGATTCAACGGTCCACAGAGACCGTTCCCAAAATCATCAGGAGACTCGATATGGCATTTCCTACTCGCAGCAGCATTCTTGGCGCCGCCGCGCTGTGCCTGGCCCTGGGCGGCCAGGCCGCCCAGGCGCAATTTCCCGATCGCGCCATCACCATGGTGGTGCCCACCGCCGCGGGCGGCGGCAACGACACCCTGGCCCGTGTGATCGGCCAGAAGATGGGCGAACTGCTGGGCCAGACCGTCATCGTGGTCAACAAGCCCGGCGCGCAGGGCGCCATCGCCGCCGACTACGTGGCGCGCCAGCCGGCCGACGGCTACACGCTGATGCTGGGCTACATCGGCACGCACGGCATCAACCCCGCGCTGCAAAAGCTCAACTACGATCCGGTGCGCGATTTCACCGCCATCGGCATGGTGGCCGATTCGCCCACGCTGATGGTGGTGAACAGCGGCATCGGCGTGCACGATGTGGCCGGGCTGATCAAGTATGGCCAGGCGCATCCCGACGGCCTGAGCTTTGCTTCCGCGGGCCCCGGCACGGCGCCGGCGGTGGCGGGCGAACTGTTCAATCGCGCCACGGGCGCGGCCATGCTGGAAATTCCCTACAAGGGCTCGGCGCCCGCCATGACCGACACGCTGGCCGGCGTGACGCAGGTGATGTTCCCCAGCCTGTTCAGCGCCTATCCGCACCTGAAGTCCGGCAAGATCGTCGCGCTGGGCGTGGCCGGCGCGCGCCGCGCCAAGGTGTTGCCCGACATGCCCACGCTGGCCGAGCTGGGGGTCAAAGGCGTGGACGTGGCGCAGTGGTACGCGGTGTTCGCCCCGGCCAACGCCAATGCCGACGTGGTGGCCAAGCTGAATACGGCGCTGAACGGCGCGCTGCATGACCCGGCCGTGGCCCGCAAGATCGACGAGCAGGGGGCAGAGGTCCGCACCAGCACGCCGGGCGAATTGGCCGCGTTCGTGCGGGACGAGGCCGTCAAGTGGAAGCGCCTGGCCACGTCGATGCACGCGGCGCTGTAAAGGGGCGGTATCCCTGGTGGCGCGCGTTGCGGGCGCGCCGCGTTGGCATGCACGGCAATCGCCGCCCGCCGCGTCCGTCTAGGCGGCCCCGTCCAGCAAAGCGGGCGGCGCGGCATCGAAATGCCGCAGGTTCGGAAACACCAGGTTCAGGTCATCGCGGCCCGCGCCGAACCAGCCGCCCAGCGCCGCGCCCAGCTGTTCCACCGCCATCGTCGGTAGCAGCCGGCCGTTGTCCACAAAGCCGGGGCCATCCGGTGCGATCTCAGGGTGCGATCCATAGTAGCGGCCGCCCCGCACCGCGCCGCCGAGCACCAGGTGATGCGCGCCCCAGCCATGGTCCGAGCCATTGCCGTTGGACCCCAGCGTGCGGCCGAATTCCGAAGCGGTGAAGGTGGTGACCTGCCGCGCCACGCCCAGCGTCGCCAGCGCGTCCTGGAACACGGCCAGGGCCTGGCCCAGTTCGCGCAGCAAGGCCGGGTGGGTGTCGTTCAGCCCGGTGTGGTTGTCGTAGCCGTTCTGTGAAACGAAAAACACCTGGCGCCGTGCCCCCAGCGCCTGGCGCGCGGCGATGATGCGGGCCACGATCTTCAACTGCTGCGCCAGCGGCGAGCCGAAGTCGCCCGGTACCGCCACGCCTGACAGCGCGGCGCGCAGGCGCGTGTCGGCATCGATCGATTGCGCGGCGATGCGCGACATCTCGCGTTCCATCAGGTGGTCGCGCGGCTGGGTGATCAACTGGCGCAAGAGCGCGGTGCAGGCGCTGGACCCGTACATGTCACGCGTCAGCAGGTCGATGCGGGTCGAGCCGTTCACGCCGACCCGATATCCCGCCACGTGCCGGCCCGCCAGCAGCACGGTGCTGCCGCCGGCCGTGATGCCGGTGAAGCTGCGCTGCGCGTTGATGCTGGCATACAGGTCCGTCAGGCGGCCGGCCCAGCCCGACGACGCGCCTTCCGGCGCCAGCGCCTGCCAGTACGACTGCTGGTCGTTGTGCGAAAACAGCTTGGGCGGCAGCGGCACGCGTGCGCCGATGTAGTCGGCCTGGGTCGTGGGCACGACCAGCGGCCCCACGTTCAGCACCACGGCCATCTCGCCGCGTTCGAACAAGGGGGCCAGCGGCGCCAACGACGGCGCCAGCGCGAACTGCGCTCCGTTGTCCGGCGCTGCCTTGCCGCGCAGCGCCGTGGCCTGCAGCGCGGGGCGGGGCAGGGCGATGTCGCTGCGGGCCGCGGCATAGGCGCGATAGGCCGCGGCATCGAAGGGCACCAGGGTGTTGAACGGATCGTTGCCGCCGTACAGGAATACGCACACCAGCGCCTTGTAGTCGGCGGGCGCGGATTGCGCCGCGGCCGCGCCCAGCGCCGCCAGGTTCAACGCCAGCGGCGCGGCGGCATGGCTGGCGCCCAGAGCGCAGGCGCGCAGCAGGAATTCGCGGCGATCGGGCTTCATGGCAGCACCAGAGGGTCGGGGCGATCGGGCGTCATCGCGGCTCCCGGCAGGCAAGGCGGCCGCGCGTCATTTCTGCACCAGGTATTCGGGGCTGGCCGCCACCAGCATGATCGCGGCGCGCACGCGGTCGCGCGGCCGCTCGGGCGGCAGGGTGGCCACCGCCTGCGCGATGGCGTCGGCGGTGGCGCCGCTGAACGCGTCGCCCGCCAGCAGCAGCGCCACCCGCGCCACCAGCGCAGCCGGGTCCCGGGCCAGCGCGATCTCGGCGGCGTAATCCGTTTGCAGGTCTTCCCAGCCGCGGTCGACATAGATCGCCAGGAAATTCAGGTAACCCGCGATGCTGGTTTCATCGGTGATCTGCAATTCCGGCGCCACCTGTCCGCGCCGCGCCAGTTCGGTCACCGGCGGGCTGTAGCGCGGCCGGAAGAAATTGAACACGCTGGCCGAACGCATGGGGCTTTGCGCCAGACGGATGGTGTTGTCGGTGGTGTCGGGCATGGCCCAGGCGCCGTTGTTGGACGTGGCGCCGAACGCCCGCGCCCAGCCCGAAAAACGCACGATCGGTTCGCGCACCTTGCCCCATTCGGGCGAGGTCAGGTCCGGGTGTCGGGCCTCGTCGTCCAGCAAGATCGCGCGCACCACGGCCCGCAGGTTGCCGCGCACGCCCTGGCCGTCGTCATGGAATGCCGCCGCCACCCGGCCGACATAGGCGGGGCTGGGATTGCTGGTGACCAGCCGCTGGATCAGCTGCGTGCCGATGAAGGGCCCCACATTGGGGTGGGCGCTGATGACTTCCATGGCCCGCCGCAGCGACAGGTAGCCGTCGGTGCCGGGCGGAATCACCGCGCCCAGAAAGCGCTTTTCCGCCAGCGAATGCAGGGCGCCGTTCAAGGCCATGGGCCGGCGGTGAAACTGCACATCGGTCTCGGGGCCGTCCAGGTCCCAGCCGGTGAAGACCTTGGCCAGGCCCTGCACGTCGGCATTGCCGTAGGTTTCGACGGGCGCGCCGTTTGCCAGCCTGGCCGTGCCATCCGGGTTCAGCTCGACCAGGCCGATGCTGAACAGCTGCATCACCTCTCGCGCGTAGTTCTCGTCGGGATGGCGGCCGGTCTTGGGGTCTTCCTTGCGGTTGCCGCGGTAGGTCAGCATGCAGCCCATCGACAGGTTGCGCGTCACGGCGGTCAGCAGCGCCTGGTAATTGCCCAGCGCATGCTCGGCCAGCAGGTCCATGAACCCTGCGGCGCCGAACAGCGGCCAGTTGGCGGTAATGGCCGACACGCCCACTACGAAGATCTCGGACAGCGCGAAGGCCACCCGTGTGCGCACCTGGTCTTCGGCGCTGATGAACTTGCGCCACAGGGTGGATTCCAGCGGGGCATTGATGCCGTTGCCCTTGTAGGCCTCGGTGTTCTTGCCTTGCTGCAGCAGCCAGTCGAAATGGCTTTGCGACGGGGGCAGGTCCAGCTGGGCATCCAGCCAGGCCGCGTAGCCGTCGCGCACCACGGCGTCGATCTGGGCGGGCGTCGGGCCGAAGGTCGCCTGCGCCAGGAAGCGCGAGGCCTCTCCGGGCGTGGGCCGGGCGGACGAAGTCGGTACAGAGGCGGCGCCGGACGCCGCTTCGGACGGCGGCGCAGGCATGCAGGAAGCCCCGGGTTCGAATGCGAAAACCTACGGTAACGAAGCGCCGGGGGCGCTTCAATACCACCATTCGGACGAGGGGATTAATGCGTTCGAATGATACGCCTCAGACCGAGCGCGTGATGCCGCCGTCGATGCGGATGTTCTGCCCGGTGATGTAGGACGATGCGTCGGACGCCAGGAAGGCGATCAGGTCGGCCACTTCCTCGGCGGTGCCGTAGCGGCCCATCGGGATGCGCACGCGGCGGTCTTCCTTTTCGGGCAGGCTGTCGATGAAGCCGGGCAGCACGTTGTTCATGCGCACGTTGTGTTCGGCGTATTCGTCCGAGAACACCTTGGTGAACGCCGCCAGGCCGGCGCGGAACACGCCCGACGTCGGGAACAGCGCTTCGGGTTCGAAAGTGGCGTAGGTGGAAATGTTGACGATGGCGCCCGACTTCTGGTTTTTCATGATGGGGGCCACGAGGCGCGTGATGCGCACCACGTTCAGCAGGTAGAACTCCATGCCCAGGTGCCAGTCGTCGTCGCTGATTTCAAGCAGCGGGCCCTTGGGGCCATGGCCTGCACTGTTGACCACGGCGTCGACGCGGCCCCATTTCTGCACGGTGGTGTCCACCAGGCGGGCCAGGTCTTCGGGGGACCGGTTCGAACCGGTCACGCCCAGGCCGCCCAGTTCGGCCGCCAGGGCTTCGCCCTTGCCGGACGAAGACAGGATGGCCACGCGGTAGCCGTCGGCCGCCAGTTTGCGCGCTGCCGCCGCGCCCATGCCGCTGCCGCCGGCGGTGATGATTGCCACTTTGTCCGTGCTCATGTGTTCGTCTCCAAGGGTGTCCGGGAAACGGCCATTGTAGGGGTGGGCACGGCGGCCTTGCGGACAATCCCGCAAGGCCGGCAGGGGCGATCAGTCGACCAGTTTCAGCACGCCCTTCATCAGCGCGAAGTGGCCGGGGAACGAGCAGAAATAGGTGTAGTCCTGGCCGGCGGCCAGCTTGCTGACGTCGAACGTGACCGAGTCCGTTTCGCCGCCGCCGATGACCTTGGTGTGGGCGATGACGCGGGCGTCGTCTTTCTTGACGTAGTTGTTGTCCAGGCCCGCGGCCATGCCGTCGTTCACGGCGCCCTGCATGTCGGCCTGCTTGGTCAGCACCCAGTTGTGGCCCATGGCGGTCTTGGGCAGCTTGCCGGGGTGGGTGAGCTTCACGGTGAATTCCTTGCAGCTCTTGCTGACCGTGATTTCCTTCTTGTCGAACTGCATCTGGTCGGTGCCGGCGATTTCGACCGAGCAGTCGGCGGCCAGCGCGGGGGCCGAAACCAGGGCCAGGACGGCCGCGGCGCACAGATTCTTCAACAGCATATACATGCCTCCAGGTGGCGAGTGGGTTGACCGCAAGCCCGCCGGGCAATCCGGGCGGGCGTTGCGGCTATTGTCGTTCCACTCTACGCCAGATCGAACCTGGCTGCCTACGCCGGGTTTGACGCAGCGCAAGCAAGCTGCAGCGAATGGCCGGTAATCGGTCTGATAGTGACGTGGGGCCGTCATTCCACCCCCGCCCGAGGCGCCCTAGGGCTTGCCGCTGACCCGCCAGATCACGTTGCCCACGTCGTCGGCCACCAGCAGTGCGCCCTGGCGGTCCACCGCCACGCCCACCGGCCGCCCCTGGGCCTGCCCGGCGGCATCCAGGAAGCCGGTCAGCACGTCCTGTGCGGCGCCGTCCGGGCGGTTGTCGGTGAAGGGCACGTAGATGACCTTGTAGCCGCTGCGGGGATCGCGATTCCAGGACCCATGCTGGCCCACGAACATGCCGTGCGTGAACGGGGCCAGTTGGGCGTCGCCCGACCACGCCAGGCCCAGCGATGCCGTATGCGGCCCCAGCGCGTAGTCCGGCACGATGGCCTTGGCCACCAGGTCCGGGCGCGGCGGCTTGACCCGCGTGTCGACGTGCTGGCCGAAGTAGCTGTATGGCCAGCCATAGAAGCCGCCGTCCTGCACCAAGGTCATGTAGTCGGGCACCAGGTCGCTGCCCAGTTCGTCGCGTTCGTTCACCGCGGTCCAGAGCGTCTTGCCGTCCGGCGCCCAGGCCATGCCCACCGGGTTGCGCAAACCGCTGGCGTACAGGCGCTTGGCGCCGCTGGCCACGTCGATTTCCCAGATGGCGGCGCGGCCTTCTTCGATCTGCATGCCGTTCTCGGCGACATTGCTGTTCGAACCCACCGAGGCATACAGCTTCTTGCCGTCGGGACTGGCGATCAGGTTCTTGGTCCAGTGGTGGTTGATGCCGGCGGGCAGGTCGGTCACCTTGACGCCGGGGGCGGTGATGCGGGTCTGGCCCGGCTGGTAGGGAAAGCGCAGCACGGCGTCGGCGTTCGCCACGTACAGCTGGTCGCCCACCAGTGCCATGCCGAATGGCGAATTCAGGCCTTCCAGCAACACGCTGCGGCTTTGCGCCGCGCCGTCCTGCCCCAGGCCCCGCAGCAGCGTGATGCGGTTGGCGCTGTCGGTGCGCGCGCCGGCACGTTTCATGACGATGCCGGCGGCCCAGTTCTTCAGCCCGCCCGGCGCTTCGTCCGGCTTGGGCGGCGCGTTGGTTTCGGCCACCAGCACGTCGCCATTGGGCAGCACGTAGAGCCAGCGCGGGTGATCCAGGTCGCGGGCATAGGCGGTGACCGCCAGGCCGCTGGCCGGCGTGGGCTGCGCGCCGTCGGCCCAGCCCACCGCCTTGGCGGTGTTGACGGTGGGGATCAGGGTGGTGTTGGGGGCGGGCAGCTCTGGGTGCGGCCCCATGCCGGCCTCGACTGGCAGCTTGGCGACCTCGCCGCACGCGGCGAGCGTGCTGACGGCCGCCAGGGCCGCCGGCAACAGGGTTCGAATACGCATGATGCGGCTCCAGGCGCGGGACGCCCCGCAGGCATTCATCATACGACGCAGCCTGCGGGGCGAGGTTGCTTGCCGTGGCGACAGGCCCTAGCGCATGTCGAACGCTTCCTGGTGCCAGCGCACGCCGCCTTGCCCCAGGCGCCGCAGGCCCCGGCGCAACGAGGCCGACAGGCCGGCGGGCCCGCAGAACCAGATGTCGGCCACGCGGCCCGCGGCAACGGCGCCTTGGGCCAGGTCCGCGGCGGTCAGGCGGTGGCGGGCATCGTGCACCTGCAGCGTGACGTTGCCCAATGCCTGGCAGCGTTGCGCCACGGCGTCGACCATCGGTTCGGCCTGGGCGTCGCGCACGCAGTAATGGAGCCAGACCGGGGCGCCGTCGCCCGCGCGGGCCTGCCGGTCTTCCAGCCAGGCCAGGAACGGCGTGATGCCGATGCCGCCGGCCACCCACACTTGCGGTCCGGCGCTGGCCTGCTGCGGTTGCTCGAAACGGCCGTAGGGGCCTTCCACCGCCACCGCTTGCCCCGGCGTCAGCGTGTCGGCCAGCCGGCGCGTGTAATCGCCCAGCGCCTTGATCTTGAAGTGCAGACGCCCAGGCGTGGCGCCCGGCGCGCTGGCAATCGTGAACGGGTGCGCGCCTTCGCCGCGGTCAAAGGTCACGAAGGCGAATTGTCCGGCCCGATGGCCTGGCCATTGCGGACCCAGATCGCAAGTGACATCGACGATGCCGCCGGGCTGCGAGACCACCGAGACGACCCGGCCCATGACGCGGCGGCGTTGCCCCACGCGGCCCGCCAGGGACAGCAGCGCGGCCACGGCGCCGCCCGCCATCAGCGGCACCAGCAGCAGGCCGGTCGGCCCGGTCCAGTAGTAGGCCGGCGCCAGCGCCAGGGTGTGCAGCACCAGCGCCAGGAACGCCACCGGCATGGCGCGATGCGCGAGGCGCCAGGCGTGGTACGGAAAGCGCCGCCACAGCGTGATGGCCAGCATGATGAGCAGCGCGTAGATCGTCCATTCCCCCAGGTCCTTGGCCAGCCCGCGCGAGCCTTCCATGACGGCCAGCACGGCATCGCGGGCGGGGCGCCCGTCGGTGCCGGCAAGCGCCTTGAGCGGCGTGCTGGACAGCTTGGCCAGCCAGTGCGCGCCGCTGGCGCCGACGGCGAAGATGCCGGCCCATTTGTGCAGCCGGTAGACCTTGTCCATCCCGCCCAGCGGGCCTTCCAGCCAGGCCGGGCGCAGCGCCAGCAGCATGATGAGCGACATCAGTCCGATTGCCCAGACGCCGGTCAGGTACAGCGTCTGCTGGCGCAGCAGCCAGGGCCAGCCGGCCGCTGACGGCGGCTGCAGCAGGAAGGCGTCGATGGCCCAGGCGCCGGTCAGTGCCAGCAGGAAACCGCCAAGCGCGGTGCGGGTGTTCATGAGGGGCTCCAGCGTGTCATGCCGGGCCCGGCGGCGCCGGGCCCCGTGGTGCGCATCAATCCTTGATGCGGCTGCGCAGTACGGCGCCGGTCTGCGCATCCACGCGCAGCTTCACGCGCTGGCCTTGCGGATCATCGGCCTTGACGTCGTAGCCGCGGTGGTGCTCCAGCTCGATCTCGGTGATGTTGCGGTAGCCGGCGGCCGTCAGGCTGTCGTAGATCTGGCGCACGGTCAGGATCTGCGCGGGGGCGGCCTGGGTGGCGACAGGGGCGGCCGGGGCCGCGGCCGGCTGCGGGGCGGCCTGGGCGAAGGCCGCGGCGCCAGTCAGGGTGGCGGCGCCCAGGGCGAAGGCGGCCAGGGTGTGGCGGATCGAAGGCGTGAGGGTCGTCGTCATGGTGATAGCTCCTTGAGGGTTGGAATATGGCCAACAGGCCGGCCATGCATGCATTATTCGGGCCGGCCCATGAACCGTTTCTGAAGCCGCCGTTCACCTGCCGTTCATCCTCGTTTCGCTATAACGAAGGGGTAGTGCCGACTCTGTTTTTCCCCGGCGTCCCGCGTTATCCTGAACGCCACCCATCACGGAACTCCCCATGACCGCAGGCAAGCGCATCGCACTCTGGCTGTCCGGCGGCGCGCTGGCCGCGGCGCTGGCCATCGGGCCCGGCCCCGGCCGCGCCGACGAAAGCGACCACGAACAGGCCCGCCAGGCCCTGCAGGCCGGCAAGGTGCTGCCGTTGCGCGCGGTGCTCGATATCGTCGAACGCGATTACCCCGGCCAGGTCATGAAGGTTGAATTCGAAGAAGACGACGGCATCTACCTGTACGAGATTCGGCTGCTGCAGCCCGGCGGCAACTTGGTCAAGCTGAAGATCGACGCGCGTGACGGCTCCGTGCTGGGCATCAAGGGCCGCGACATCCAGTTCCGGAACAAACACTGATGCGCCTGCTCGTTGTCGAAGACGAACCCACCCTGGCCGCACAGTTGGCCGACGCCCTGCGCCAGGCCGGCTACACCGTCGACACCGCGGCCGACGGCGCCACCGCCCACTACATGGGCGAGGTCGAAACCTATGACGTGGTGGTGCTGGACCTGGGCTTGCCCGTGATGGACGGGCTGACCGTGCTCAAGCAGTGGCGCGCCGCCGGCCACGGCATGCCGGTGCTGATCCTGACCGCGCGTGCCAACTGGCACGAAAAGGTCGCCGGCATCGACGCGGGCGCGGACGACTACCTGACCAAGCCTTTTCACATGGAAGAGCTGCTGGCCCGCGTGCGCGCGCTGCTGCGCCGCCACAGCGGCCATGCCAGCGCGCAATGGCGCTGCGGCCCGCTGATGCTCGACACGCGCCAGGCCAAGGTCACGGTGAACGGCCAGGCGCTCAACCTGACCAGCCATGAATTCAAGGTGCTGGCGGTGCTGATGCAGCGTGCGGGCGAAGTGATCTCGCGCAGCGAACTCACCGAACACATCTACGCGCAGGACCACGACCGCGACTCCAACACCATCGAAGTCTTCATCGGCCGCCTGCGCAAGAAGCTGCCGCCGGACACCATCGAAACCGTGCGCGGGCTGGGCTATCGGCTGGCGAGCGGAACATGACCGTGCCGCGCACGCCCGGGTCACTGCGCTGGCGGCTGCTGGCCGGCACGCTGGCCTGGATCGCGCTGACCATCGTGCTGGCTGGCTGGGGCCTGGGCAGCCTGTTTCGCCAGCACATCACCGAGCAGTTGCGGGCCGAGCTGGCGCTGCACCTGAACCAGCTGACCGCCGCGGTCAGCGTCGCGCCCGACGGGCGGCCGGTGGTGGCCCCGCCGCTGAGCGATCCGAGGCTGGAACAGCCGCTGTCCGGCCTGTACTGGCAGATCGACCGGCTGGATGAACAGGGCCGCCTGGCGGCCGCGGGCGTGGCGCGTTCGCGCTCGCTGTGGGACCAGGTGCTGGCCTTGCCCACGGCCGACAGCGCCGACGGCGCCTACGACATTACCGGCCCCGAAGGCCATGGCCTGACCGCGCTGACACGCACGCTCAAACCCGAAGACGCCGACGCCGCCACGCTGCGCCTGGTCGTCGCCGCCGACCGCCAGGTGCTGGCCGAGCCGATCGAACGCTTCAACCACATGCTGCTGCTGTCGCTGGGCGCGCTGGCGGCCGGGCTGGTCGCGGCGGCGGTGGTGCAGGTGGCGGTGGGGTTGCGGCCGCTGGGGCGGCTGCGTCGCCAGCTGGCCGCGCAGCAGGGCGGCAACAGCGTGCGCATCGACGGCCGCTATCCCAGCGAAATCCAGCCGCTGGTCGACGACTTCAACCGCGTGCTGGCCGTCAACGCCGACATCGTGCAGCGGGCCCGCACGCAGGCCGGCAACCTGGCCCACGCCGTGAAGACCCCGCTGACGATCCTGGCCAATGCCGCTGCGCGTGAAGACGGACCGTTCGCCCGCCTGGCGCGCGAACAGGTCGCGCTGGCGCAACGCCAGATCGACTACCACCTGGCGCGCGCCCGCGCCGCTGCGGCGTCGGGCACCGAAGGCGGGCGCACGCCGCTGCGGCCGCCGGTCGAGGCGCTGCTGCGCGTCATGCGCCGGCTCTACGCCGCGCGTGAGCTGGACCTTGATATGACCGATTTCGCCGATGGCCTGATCTTTCGCGGTGAAGAGCAGGACCTGCAGGAAATGGTGGGCAACCTGCTGGACAACGCCTGCAAGTGGGCCGCGGGGCGCGTGCATATCCACGCCCATGCCGCGTCGCCGGACCGCCTGCAGATCCAGATCGATGACGACGGACCCGGCATTGCCGAAGGCGAGCGCGAACGCGTTTTCGAACGCGGCGTGCGCATGGACGAACAGCGGCCTGGTTCGGGGCTGGGCCTGGATATCGTGCGCGACCTGGCCAGCACGTATGGCGGCGACGTGCGTGCCGAGCAGGCGCCGCTGGGCGGCCTGCGCGTGACGCTGACGCTGCCGGCGCTGACTTCCCCCGCGTGACTGGCGCCTCGGCCTACGACGCCGTCTGGGCCTAGCGCCAATGCGCCGGCGTCTGCGTGGCCTGGGCCGGCAGACCCAGCAACTGCGCGCCCAGTCGCGCCAGCGCCGCCGGGTCGCCGGTGGTTTCCAGCGCCAGCGTGCCCGGCCCGTCCGTTTTCAGCCACCCGCGTTCCTGCAACTGGTGACGCAGCCGGCGCGCCACGGGGCCGCCGGTTTCCAGCAGCGGCACGGTGGGGCCGGCGGCCGCGGCAATCGCCTCGCGCAGGAACGGAAAGTGGGTGCAACCCAGCACCAGCGCGTCCGCGCCCTGGTCCAGCAGTTCGCGCACGGGCGCGGCCACCGCCTGCGCGGCCTTCGGGCCGCTGATCTCGCGCTGTTCCACCAGCAGCACCCATTCGGGGCAGGGCCGGAACAGGATGCGGATCTCGGGCGCCTCGCGTTGCACCAGCGCGGCGAACTTGGGGCTGGCCAGCGTGCCGGTGGTGGCGAACACGCCGACCACGCCGCTGTGCGTCAGGTGGGCGGCCGGCTTGATCGCCGGTTCCACGCCGATGATGATCAGCTCGGGATGGCGCGCGCGCAGCGCGGCGATGGCGGCGGCGGTGGCGGTGTTGCACGCCACCACCATGGCCCGGGCCTGGCGCGACACGAAGTAATCGGCAATGGCCAGCGACCGTTGCTGCACGTAGTCCTGGCTTTTTTCGCCGTAGGGCACGTGGGCCGAGTCCGCCAGGTACAGCAGGTCTTCCTGCGGCAGCGCGTCGCGGATGGCGCGCAAGACGCTCAGTCCGCCGACGCCGGAGTCATACACGCCTATGGGATGGGGGGCAGCCATTTCGATTGGGCAAAAACAAAGGTGCCGGCAAGTGTAGCGCCGCCTCAGGCCTCGGGCGTTTCGCGGTGCGCCCGCACCTCTTCGATCAGCCGGCGGATGGCGCCGGACAGCGGCGCGTCGCGCCAGATCAGCGTCAGCGGCGCGCGCAGTTCCACCGGCCCGGTGACGTTCACGTACACCACCCCTTCGATGTTGACCCGCCGCAGCGAGGCCGGCACCAGCGATACGCCCAGGCCCGCCGCCACCAGGCTCAGCGTGGACAGCATGCGCGGCGCTTCCTGCGCCACGCGCGGGCTGAAGCCGGCCGCGCCGCAGGCCGTGATGATGGCGTCGTACAGGCCCGGGCCGCTGTGGCGCCGATAGAGAATCAGGGATTCCTCGGCCAGCTCGGACAGCGCGATGCGCTTGCGGGCGCGGCCCTTGACCATGGGGTGGTCCGCCGGAAAGGCGGCCAGCATGCTTTCTTCCAGCACGGTCTCGAACGCCACGCCGCGCTCGACGCCGTGCGAGCCGCGAATGAAGGCCACGTCCACCCGGCCGTCGCGCACCTCTTCCATCAGCTCGCCGGTGCTGCTTTCTTCCAGCACCAGCCGCACCTGCGGCGCAATCTCGCGAAAGCGCCGGATCACCGACGGCACGAAGGGGTGGAAGGCCGCCGACCCGGTAAAGCCCACGGTCAGGCGCCCGGCCTCGCCCTGCGACACGCGCCGCACGCCGTCCACCGCCTGGTCCACCAGCGCCAGGATGCTGCGCGCATCCGCCAGCAGCGCGCGGCCGCTCTCGGTCAGTTCCATGCCGCGCGGCAGGCGGTGGAACAGCGTCACGCCCAGCTCCTCTTCCAGCACGCGGATCTGCTGGCTCAGCGGCGGCTGGCGGATGCCCAGGCGGGCGGCCGCACGGGTCAGGTGGGATTCCTCGGCCACCGCCAGGAAGTAACGCAACAGCCGCAGGTCGACGGATGACATATGAAACCGATATGAATGTTGAGCCAGTCATATATTAGACATTATCTGAGGGCGGGAGTAGTCTGCGGTCTATTCACCCAGAAGATCATGAACGCAGCATCGACTCCCCCTGACGCCGCCCTGCGGCCCCCGCCCACCTGTGGGCAACTGTTCTACGGCTTTCTCATGCTGGGCCTGACGGCCTTCGGCGGTGCGCTGCCCCTGGCGCGCCGCATGGTGGTGGAAAAGCACCGCTGGCTGAGCGGCGCCGAATTCACCGACCTGCTGGGCCTGTGCCAGTTCCTGCCGGGCGGCAACATCATCAACCTGTCGGTCGCCCTGGGCATGAAATTCCGCGGCCCGCGCGGCGCCTTTGCCGCGCTGATGGGCCTGATCCTGGCGCCCTCGGCCATCGTGGTGCTGCTGGGCATGGTCTACGACCGCTTCCAGAACGATCCGCACATCCAGCACCTGTTCGCCGGGCTGGCCGCCGCCGCGGCGGGCCTGTTGATCTCCATGGCCGTCAAGATCGGCACGCCGGTGCTCAAGCGCCGCGACTGGCTGGCCGGTCTGGTCGCCACGGCCTGCTTCATCGCCATCGCCGTGCTGCGCATTCCGCTGCTGCCCACCATGGCGGTGCTGACGCCGCTGAGCATCCTGCTGGTCTGGAGGCAACGTCGATGATCCAGACCCTGATCGCCCTGGCCATCATCTTTTCGCAGCTGTCCGTGCTGGCGTTCGGCGGGGGCAACACCATCCTGCCGGAAATGCAGCGCCAGGTCGTCGAAGTGCACGGCTGGATGACGGCCGCCGACTTCTCGGCGCTGTTCGCGCTGGGCCAGGCCGCGCCCGGCCCCAACCTGATGGTCGTCACCCTGGTGGGCTGGCACGTGGCCGGCTGGATGGGCATGCTGGTGACCACCCTTGCCAAGTTCGGGCCGTCGTCCATCATCACGGTCATCGCCCTGGGCCTGTGGGAACGCTTCAAGGACCGGCCCTGGCGCGGCGTGATCCAGGCCGGCATCTTCCCCATGACGGTGGGGCTGGTGGCCGCCAGCGCCGCGCTCATCACCGAGGCCTCGGTGCATTCCTGGCTGCTGGGCGCCATCACCGCGGTGGTGGCGGTGCTGGGCAGCGCCACGCGCATTCATCCGCTGTGGCTGCTGTTCGGCGGCGCGCTGGTGGGATTGCTGGCTATCGGTTAGCGTTGAGGCTCTTGCCACGTCAGGAAGCCCCCCCATGTCGCTGCCGGTCAAGGATCATGATGCCGACGCGCCGCCCGCCGCGGTCGCGCGCCTGCCGTTCTTCCATGCGCACCTGCGCCTGGTGCTGTGCGGCCTGCTGTTCGTCGCGGTGGCCGCGGGCCTTTACCTGGCCGGCATGTCGCCCAGCCGCGCCGGCCTGCTGGGCTTTGACGTCGCCGCGCTGGTGTTCCTCTTGGTTACCGGCGCCGCCTTCGGCAAGGCCACGCCCGAATCCATGCGGATACGGGCCCAGCAGGTCGACGTGGGCCGCACCGGCGTGCTCTGGAGCAGCGTGGCGCTGTCGTGCCTGGTGATGCTGGCGCTCTGGACCGAAATGCGCGCCGCCGGCGGCGCCGAAGGCGTGGCGGACCTGATCGCCGCCGCCGTCAGCATCGTGCTGTCGTGGCTGTACATGAACATGATCTTCGCCCTGCACTATGCCCATGGCTACTACAGCCACCGCAACGGCATGCACAAGGGCCTGGATTTCCCCGGCAAGGAAGACCCGGACTACTGGGACTTCGCCTACTTCGCGCTGGTGCTGGGCATGACCTTCCAGGTGTCCGACGTGCAGATCGTCAGCCGCCGGCTGCGGCGCACGGCGCTGATGCACAGCGTCATCGCCTTCTTCTTCAACGTCTTCATCATCGCCATCAGCGTGAACGTGGCCGCCGGGCGGGCATGAAAAAGGCCGGGGAAGCTTCCCCGGCCCGTTTGCCGATCAGCGGATCACGGCGCGTGCCGTCAGGCCGCCGCCAGGCGCCACAGCGACGTCACTTCCTTCGAGCGCGCCGCGTACAGCGGATCGTTCGCGTCCTTGGCACGGGCATGCGTCGGGCGCGTATCGATGCGCTCGACCACCCGCAGGCCAGCCTGCTGGATCATTTCCAGCAATTGCTCGCGGGTGCGCAGGCCCAGATGCTCGGCCAGGTCCGACAGGATCAGCCAGCCTTCGCCGTTGGGCGTCAGGTGCGCCGCCAGGCCATTGAGAAACCCGCGTAGCATGCGGCTGTCCGGGTCGTACACGGCATGCTCGACCGGCGAGCTGGGCCGGGCCGGCAGCCACGGCGGATTGCAGACGATCAGCGAGACCCGGCCTTCGGGGAACAGGTCGGCCTGTTCCACGTCGACCTGCTTGGACAGGCCCAGCCGGTCCAGGTTTTCGCGGGCGCAAGCCAGGGCGCGCGGGTCCATGTCGGTGGCGATGACGCGCTTGCCGCCGCGGCGGGCCAGCACGGCCGCCAGCACGCCGGTGCCGGTGCCGATATCGAAGGCCACGCTGCCGCGCGGCATCGGGGTGTTGGCGACCAGGTCCACGTATTCGCCGCGCAGCGGCGAGAACACGCCGTAGTGCGGGTGGATGCGGTTGTTCAGCGCGGGAATCTCCACGCCTTTCTTGCGCCATTCAAAGGCGCCGATCAACCCCAGCAATTCGCGCAGCGACGCCACATAGGGCTCGTCGGCCGGGCCGTGGGCTTCTTCGCAGGCCTGCCGGGCATCGGGCGCGCGGCGCAGCGAAATGCCGTGGCCGGCGTCGAACGGAATCAGCAGCATGCCCAGGATGCGGGCGCGCTGCGACTGGATCTGGCGATGCTGGTTGAAGGCTTCCAGCAAGGTCTCGACCGGCTTGCGCGGACGCTTGTCCACCCGCCGGGTCATGGCCTGCAGCAAGAGGCGCGCGTTCTGGAAGTCGCCGCGCCAGAGCAGGCCCACGCCTTCGCAGGCCTGGCGGTAGGCCATGTCCGCGGTGGTGCGGTCGTCGGCCAGCACCACCCGCTTGGGGGGCGTGGCGCCGGTTTCCGAGCGCCAGCGGGCGGTGTGCGTGGTCTGGTCGGGGGCGTCGCCTTCCGTCCAGCTCAGTTCAGGCAGGGTCAACGTGGCGCTCCAGCAATAAGGGGCTTCTTGGGCAGGCAGGTCATGGGGGAGGGGAACGGGGGAATAGAGAAAAAAGAAAGGGCGCGGCTGCCAATGTAGCAGCTTCGCGCCCTGGGGACGGGCGGGCGCGCGCGGCGCCGCCCGGGCAAACGGGGTCAGTGGAACAGCACCACGGCCTTTTGCAGCGTGATCCAGACGCCCCACGCCAGCGGAATGCCCACGCAGGCCCAGGCAAACAGCACCAGCGCCAGCGGCGTGCGGAAGGTGGACGTGCCCGACCCGTGGGTCTCGGCCGCCGCGGCGCGTTCATGCGCCAGGGCCTTTTCGCGGGCCAGTTCCTCGTCGGTCATGAAGTACTTGGGGTTCACCGGGCGAATCGCCAGGTTGCACAGGAAACCCAGCACCAGCATGCCCGCCAGGATGTACATGGTGATGTCATACACCTGCGCCCGCGGCACGCCGATGGACAGCTGGTATTCGCGGATGTAGTTCACCAGCACCGGGCCGAAGATGCCCGCCGCCGACCAGGCCGTCAGCAGGCGGCCGTGGATGGCGCCCACCATCTGGGTGCCGAACAGGTCCGCCAGGTAGGCGGGCACCGTGGCGAAGCCGCCGCCGTACATCGACAGGATCACGCAGAAGGCGGCCACGAACAGCGCCAGCGCGCCCATGTGCGCCGTCCAGGGAATGGCGGCGTACAGCACGAAGCCCAGCACGAAGAAGATCAGGTAGGTCAGCTTGCGGCCCAGCTTGTCCGACAGGCTGGCCCAGAAGAAGCGGCCGCCGATGTTGAACAGGCTGAGCAGGCCGGTAAAGCCCGCGGCGATGGCGGCAATGGCCGCCAGCTGGCTCTTGTCGAGCTGGCCATAGCCCAGTTCAGGCTTGTTGATCAGGCCGCCGCCGAACACTTCCTGCAGCAGCGGCGAAGCCATGCCCAGGATGCCGATGCCGGCGGTCACGTTCAGGCACAGCACCAGCCACACCAGCCAGAACTGCGGCACGCCCCAGACCCGCTTCACATGGACGTGGCCCTTGGTGATCATGGCGTTGTTGGCCTGCTTGGCGGGCGCCGTCCAGCCCTCGGGCTTCCAGCCGGTGGGCGGCACGCGGTAGCCCATCGCGCCGGACATCATGAAGACGAAATACACCACCGCCATGGTCAGGAAGGTCTGCCAGACGCCGACCGAGGTGGGCGTGGCGAAGTAGCGCATCAGCAGGTCGGCCAGCGGCGCGCCGATCATGGCGCCGCCGCCAAAGCCCATGATGGCCATGCCGGTCGCCATGCCGCGGCGGTCGGGGAACCACTTGATCAGCGTGCTGACCGGCGAGATATAGCCCAGCCCCAGGCCGATGCCGCCAATGACGCCGGACCCCAGCCACAGCATCCACATCTGGTGCAGGTAGACCCCGAAGGCCGAAATGACCAGGCCGCCGCACCAGCACACCGCCGACACCACGCCCGCCTTGCGCGGACCGGCGCGTTCCAGCCAGCCGCCCCACAGCGCCGCGGAACAGCCCAGCAGCACGAAGAACAGGGTGTACATCCACCCCATGGTCGAGATCCGCCAGTCGCAGCTGGTGGTGAACAGCTCGGCCGCCAGGCTCATGTCGGCCGGGCAGGCCAGCGGCTGGGCGCCGCCGATCGCCTTGGACAAGGGCAGCCAGAACACCGAAAAGCCATAGGCCATCCCGATGCACAGGTGGATGGCCAGGGCGGCCGGGGGCACCAGCCAGCGGGAAAAGCCCGGCCCGGCGATGGTGCGTTCTTTGTCCAGAATGCCGGGCTTTGAGCCAGGCAGATCCAGTGTTGCAGTGCTTTCCATGAGGTCTCCTCGGGGTGCGGCTTTATAGCGCGCGTCAGACCGGAAAATCCAGTCCCGCGCTTGTTGTGAACCCTTTGCTGCGGTAAAGCGTGCTGCGGCGGCGCCTGCCCGGTCTACGACACCCGGGCAAGCGGCGTCAGGCGCTGGCGGTTCTGCATGACCGCCTCCAGCACCAGCGGATGCAACTGCTGTTCGCCGGCATCGCCATCGGGCTGCCGGGCCAGGAAGTCCAGCAGCTCGTTGCGCATGCGGGGCTCCCAGAACTTGTGGATATGGTTGGCCACGCCTTCCAGCGCTTCCGGCCGCACGGGCATGGCTTCGAAGAATTGGCCGATGCGGTTGGCCATGCGGATCAGGTTGCCGATTTCCATGCGTGTGTCGCGTCCGGTCTAGGAGGTGATGCGTTCGGGGTGGGAATACAGGGTGGCGTCTGCGCCGCGCAGAAAGCCCAGCAGCGCGATGCCGGCGCTATCCGCCAGCCGCACGGCCAGCGCGGTGGGGGCCGATACCGCCGCCAGCACGCCAACGCCGGCAGAAGCCGTTTTCTGCACCATTTCAAAACTGGCGCGGCTGGACACCAGCACCATGCCGCCGCCGGCCTGCATGGTCTGGCGCGCCAGGGCGCCAACCAGCTTGTCCAGCGCGTTGTGGCGGCCCACGTCTTCGCGCACCAGCGCGACCGTGCCGTCGGCGTCCGCCCAGCCGGCGGCGTGGGTGGCGCCGGTCAGGTCGTGCAGCGCCTGGCGCGCGCGCATGGCGCCCATGGCCCGCAGCACCGCGCCGATGGCCAGCGGCGCGCCGGCCGGCACGGGGTCCACGGGCCGCAACACCTCGGGCAGCGTTTCCACGCCGCACAGGCCGCAGCCGGTGCGCCCGGCCATGGCGCGGCGGCGCGACTTCAGCCGCGCTTCGCAGGCGCTGGAGATTTCCACCTGCACCACGATGCCGTCGCATTGCGGCAGCACGTCGATGCCGCGCACGTCGGCCACGCTGTCGATGATGCCTTCCGACAAGGAAAAGCCCACCGCGAAGTCTTCCAGGTCGGCCGGCGTGGCCAGCATGGTGGCGTGGCTGATGCCGTTGAACTCCAGCGCCACCGGCGTTTCCTCGGCCAGGTGATCGGCCTGGGCGCCGGCCACGATGGCGCCGGCCCGTACACGGGTCACCTGGGCCGCCACGCTATCGAGGCGGTCGGACGGGGAAGAGGGGCGTGGGTCCATGGCGGTTCCGGGGCGATCGGGGTTATTTCCCCGTCAGCGCGGCTTCGCTTTCGCGCGAACGTTCACGCAGCAGCTTTTGCTGGATGTCCGCGAAACGCGACCATTGCCGCTGCCATTCCGAAGGCTGGGATACCCGCGTCAGCTGCACCGCGGTGACCTTGTATTCGGGGCAGTTGGTGGCCCAGTCGGAGTTGTCGGTCGTGACGACGTTGGCGCCGGACTCGGGGAAGTGGAACGTGGTGTATACCACGCCCGGCTGCACCCGGTCGGTCAGCGTCGCACGCAGCACCGTTTCGCCCGCGCGGCTTTGCACGCCGACCCAGTCGCCGTCCTTCACGCCGCGGTCTTCCGCGTCCTGCGGGTGGATTTCCAGCACGTCTTCGCTGTGCCACATCACGTTGGGCGTGCGGCGGGTCTGCGCGCCCACGTTGTATTGCGACAGGATGCGCCCAGTGGTCAAGAGCAGCGGGAAGCGGCGCGTGCTGCGCTCGTCGGTGGGCACGTACTTGGTGATCATGAACTTGCCCTTGCCGCGCACGAAGGCATCGATGTGCATGATCGGCGTGCCTTCCGGCGCATCGTCATTGCACGGCCACTGCAGGCTGCCCAGCTTGTCCAGTTTTTCGTAGCTGACGCCGCTGAAGGTCGGCGTCAGGCGCGCGATCTCTTCCATGATCTCGCGCGGATGGCGGTAGTTCATGGGGTAGCCCAGCGCGTTGGACAGCGCCACCGTCACTTCCCAGTCCGACTTGCCGTTCTTCGGTTCCATCACCTTGCGCACCCGCGAAATGCGGCGTTCGGCGTTGGTGAAGGTGCCGTCCTTTTCCAGGAACGACGAGCCGGGCAGGAACACGTGCGCGTACTTGGCGGTTTCGTTCAGGAACAGGTCCTGCACCACGATGCATTCCATCGCCGCCAGCGCCGCCGCCACGTGCTGTGTGTTCGGGTCGGACTGCACGATGTCCTCGCCCTGGCAGTACAGGCCCTTGAACGAGCCGCCCAGCGCGGCCTCGAACATGTTCGGAATGCGCAGGCCGGGTTCGGGCTGCAAGGTCACGCCCCAGTCCGCCTCGAATTGCGCCCGCACGACGTTGTCGGAAATGTGGCGGTAGCCGGGCAGTTCGTGCGGGAACGAACCCATGTCGCACGAACCCTGCACGTTGTTCTGGCCGCGCAGCGGATTCACGCCCACGCCTTCGCGGCCGACGTTGCCCGTGGCCATGGCCAGGTTGGCGATCGCCATCACGGTGGTGGACCCCTGGCTGTGTTCGGTCACGCCCAGGCCGTAATAGATCGAGCCGTTGCCGCCGGTGGCGAACAGCCGCGCCGCGCCGCGCACGGCCTGCGCCGGCACGCCGGTGATCTCGGCCATGGCTTCGGGCGAATTCTCGGGCAGCGACACGAAATCGCGCCACTCATTGAATGCCTTGGTTTCGCAGCGTTCGGCCACGAAGGCCTCGTCGATCAGGCCTTCGGTGGCGATCACGTGGGCCAGCGACGACAGCAGCGCGGTATTGGTGCCCGGACGCACCTGCAGGTGGAAGTCGGCCTTGATGTGGGGTGAACTCACCAGTTCGATGCGGCGCGGGTCGATCACGATCAGGCGCGCGCCCTGGCGCAGCCGACGCTTCAGGCGCGAGGCGAACACGGGGTGGCCGCTGGACGGGTTGGCGCCCATCACGATCACCACGTCGGTATGCATGACCGAATCGAACGTCTGCGTGCCGGCCGATTCGCCCAGCGTCTGCTTCAGGCCGTAGCCGGTGGGCGAATGGCAGACCCGCGCGCAGGTGTCGACGTTGTTGGTGCCGAAGGCGGCGCGTACCAGCTTCTGCACCAGCCAGGTTTCTTCGTTGGTGCAGCGCGACGACGTGATGCCGCCCACCGCGTCACGGCCGAATTCGCCCTGGATGCGGCGAAATTCCGACGCGGCATAGTTGATCGCCTCGTCCCAGGACACTTCCTTCCAGGAATCGGTGATGTGCTTGCGGATCATGGGCTTGAGCACGCGTTCCTTGTGCGTGGCGTAGCCCCAGGCAAAGCGCCCCTTCACGCACGAGTGGCCGCGGTTGGCCTGGCCGTCTTTCCAGGGCACCATGCGCACCACTTCCTGGCCCTTCATCTCGGCCTTGAAGCCGCAGCCCACGCCGCAGTAGGCGCAGGTGGTCACGACCGAATGCTCGGCCTGGCCCATCATGATGACGGTCTTTTCCTGCAGGGTGGACGTGGGACAGGCCTGCACGCAGGCGCCGCAGGACACGCATTCGCTTTCCAGGAAAGGCTGGTCCTGGCCCGGCGACACGCGCGAGGCAAAGCCCTTGCCCGAGATCGTCAGCGCGAAGGTGCCCTGGGTTTCCTCGCAGGCGCGCACGCAGCGGTTGCAGACGATGCACTTGGACGCGTCGTAGGTGAAGTACGGATTGGACTCGTCCTTTTCGCTCTTCAAATGGTTGGCGCCGTCGTAGCCGTAGCGCACGTTGCGCAGGCCCACCACGCCGGCCATGTCCTGCAGTTCGCAGTCGCCGTTGGCCGGACAGGTCAGGCAGTCCAGCGGGTGGTCGGAAATGTACAGCTCCATCACGCCGCGCCGCAGGTCGTGCAGCTTGGGCGTTTCGGTGTACACCACCATGCCGTTCTCGGCCGGCGTGGTGCACGACGCGGGATAGCCGCGGCGCCCTTCGATCTGCACCAGGCACAGCCGGCAGGACCCGAAGGGCTCCAGGCTGTCGGTGGCGCACAGCTTGGGAATGTTGATGCCGGCCTCGGCAGCCGCGCGCATCAGCGAGGTGCCTTCGGCCACGGTGATTTCCTGGCCATCGATGGTCAGGGTGACGGTCTGCTCGGACACCCGCGCCGGGGTGCCCAGATCGCGGTCGCGCTTGATGACGGTTTCTAGCATGGCGGTCTCGGGGTCAGGCCGGGTGAACGGCGGGCTGAGGGGTATCGATGCCGAAGTCCTGCGGGAAGTGGTTCAGCGCCGACAGCACGGGGTAGGGCGCCATGCCCCCCAGCGCGCAGAGCGATCCGCCCAGCATCGTGTCGCACAGGTCGCGCAGCAGATGCACCTGCTGCGCGCGGTCGGGGCCGCCGGCCGAAATCCTGTCGATGGTTTCCACGCCGCGGGTCGAGCCGATGCGGCAGGGCGTGCACTTGCCACAGGACTCGATGGCGCAGAACTCCATCGCGTAGCGCGCCATGCGCGCCATGTCGACCGTGTCGTCGAACGCCACCAGGCCGCCGTGGCCGATCATGGCCGAGATCTGCACGTAGGCCTCGTAGTCCAGCGGTACATCCCATTGCGACTGCGGCAGGTAGGCGCCCAAGGGGCCGCCGACCTGCACCGCGCGCAAGGGGCGGCCGGACGCGCTGCCGCCGCCAAAGTCATACAGCAGGTCGCGCAGGCTCAGCCCGAAGGCCTTTTCCACCAGCCCGCCTTGCTTGAGGTTGCCGGCCAGCTGGAACGGCAGCGTGCCGTGCGAACGGCCCACGCCATAGTCGCGGTAATAGGCCGCGCCCTTGGCCAGGATGATCGGCACCGTGGCCAGCGAGATCACGTTGTTGATGACCGTAGGCTTGCCGAACAGGCCCGAGATCGCGGGCAGCGGCGGCTTGGCGCGCACCACGCCGCGCTTGCCTTCCAGGCTTTCCAGCAGCGAGGTTTCTTCGCCGCAGATGTAGGCGCCTGCGCCCTTGCGCACTTCCAGGTCGAAGCGGCGGCCGCTGCCGTGCACGTCATCGCCCAGCCAGCCCACGCTGCGGGCCCGCTCGATGGCGGCTTCCAGCGTGGCGATCGCGTGTGGGTATTCGGACCGCACGTAGATGTAGCCGTAGGTGGCGCCCACCGCCAGGCCGGCGATGGTCATGCCCTCGATCAGCACATAGGGGTCGCCTTCCATCAGCAGGCGGTCGGCAAAGGTGCCCGAGTCGCCCTCGTCGGCATTGCAGACGATGTACTTGCGGTCGGCGGGCGAGCCCAGCACCGTCTTCCATTTGATCCCCGTGGGAAACGCCGCGCCGCCGCGGCCGCGCAGGCCCGATGCCACCATTTCGTCGACGATGGCAGCCGGTTCCATGGCCAGCGCGCGTTTCAATCCTTGCAGCCCGCCGTGCGCGGCGTAGTCCTGCAGCGACAGCGGGTCGATCACGCCGACCCGGGCGAACGTCAGCCGTTCCTGGTGCTTCAGGTAGGGGATTTCCTCGGTCAGGCCCAGGCGCAGCGGATGTTCACCGCCGGTCAGCCAGCCGGCTTCGAACAGGGTGGGCACGTCTTCGGGCTGTACCGGGCCATAGGCCAGGCGCCCTTCGGGCGTGGCGATTTCCACCAGCGGTTCCAGCCACAGCAGCCCGCGCGAACCGTTACGTATCACCTGCACGGCCAGGCCGCGTTCATCGGCCGCCTGCTCGATGGCCTGGGCCACGGCGTCGGCATCCATGGCCAGCGCCGCGGCGTCGCGCGGCACGTAGATCGTGATGGGGGCGGTCATTGGCCGGCCTCCCGCGTGCGGCGCAGCAGCCGGTCCAGCTTGTCGGGCGTGACCCGGGCATGCGGCTGGCCGTCGATCATCACCGCAGGCGACTGGGCGCACAGGCCCAGGCAATACACCGGCTCCAGCGTGAAATCGCCGTCGTGCGTGCTGGCGTGGAAATCACAGCCCAGCGCCTGGCGCGCGTGGGCGGCCAGGTGTTCGCCGCCCATGGCCTGACAGGCTTCGGCGCGGCACACTTCCAGCGTGTGGCGCCCGGCCGGCTCGCTGCGAAAGTGGGGGTAGAAGGTAATGACGCCATACACTTCGGCGCGGGACAGGTTCAGGGCCTCGGCGATGGTCTGCACCGCCTCGGCCGGAATACAGCCCAATTCGTGCTGCACGGCATGCAGCACCGGCAACAGCGGGCCGGGCTGGTCTTTCAGCTGGGCCAGGATGCGGGCCGTGGCGGCGATGGACGGGCTGGCCGATGCCTGGGCGGCATCAAGGGCCAACGGGCCGCCTCGGGCGCCCCCGCTGGACGCCAGATCGGATTTTGCCTCGCGCTGACGCATGGCGGTCTCCTCCAGTTGTGTGCTGGACCCCATTGCAGGGGTTTTATCGTGGGGCGGCGTCCAGAGGTTTAATGTGCTTTAAAAAACATATTAATGACCCATGCGCCGCGTTATTTGTGTACTCTAAACAGGTAATTAAACCCGTTCAATAAGAAATAAATGACATATAAGATCGGCCTGCGGCCCCAATGGACCCTGGGCGGAGACGACGCGGCGCCCGTGCCCTTGCAGGACATGCTGGCGCTCTTGGCCGCCATCGACGCCACCGGCAACATCGCCGGCGCCTGTCGCGCCTGCGGGTTGTCGTACCGCCACGCCTGGGGCGTGCTGCGCCGTTTCGAAGGCATCTTCGGCACCCAGCTGCTGATCACCAACCGGCGCCAGGGCACGCAGCTGTCGCCGTTCGCGCAGCGCCTGTTGTGGGCCAACCGCCGCATCGAGGCGCGACTGATGCCCACCCTGGACAGCATGGCGTCCGAGTTGCAGGAAGAACTGGCGCGGCTGCTGCCCGAAAACGGCCCCCACCTGCGGCTGCACGCCAGCCATGGCTTTGCCGTGGAATCGCTGATGGAACACATGGGCACGCGCAAGCCGGGGCTGGAATTGCGCTATCGCACGGCCATCGAGGCCCTGGCCTCGCTGGAACGCCACGAATGCGATCTGGCCGGCTTCCAGGTGCCGCTGGGCGACTTCGAGGCGCCCATCATGGAACGCTACGCCCAGTGGCTGCATGCCGACGAATACCTGCTGATCCACCTGGCGGTGCGCAACACGGGCCTGTTCGTCATCGCCGGCAACCCCAAGCGCATCCGTGGCATGGCCGACCTGGCACGCCAGGACGTACGCTTCGTCAACCGCCAGATCGGCTCCAGCACCCGCTACCTGGTGGGCCTGATGCTGCAACGCGCGGGCGTGTCGATCAGCGAGGTGCAGGGCTACGAAACCAACGAATTCACCCATATGGCCATTGCCGCCCACATCGCCAGCGGCATGGCCGACACCGGCGTGGGCGTGGAAACCGCCGCCTGCCGCTTCGGCCTGGACTTCATTCCGCTGGTGCGCGAACGCTACTTCTTCGCCATCCGCAAGACCTCGCTCGATACGCCCGCCATGCAGGATCTGCTGACCCTCATGCGCAGCCCCGACTACGTCGGCTACGTGGGCCAGCTGGTGGGCTACGACGCCAGCCATACCGGCCAGCTGCAAACCCTGGACGAGGCCTTTGCCTGAGCGCACCGGGCTATGATGATTCCATGAGCAAAGTGATCCTTCTTGCTGATCGCCGCAACGACCTGCCGGCCCCCGTCGCGCCCCCCGCGCCGGGCCAGCCCGCGCTCGACCTGCGCGCGCGGCCGCTGCGCGACCTGCGCATCTCGGTCACCGATCGCTGCAACTTCCGCTGTACCTACTGCATGCCGCGCGAGGTCTTCGATGCCGACTACACCTTCATGCGGCATTCCGACCTGCTGTCGTTCGAGGAAATCGCGCGCCTGGCCGGCGTGTTCACCCGCCTGGGCGTCGAAAAGATCCGCCTGACCGGCGGCGAGCCCCTGCTGCGCAAGCACCTGGAAAACCTGGTGGGCCTGCTGGCCGACGTGCGTACGCCCGCCGGCCAGCGGCTGGAACTGACCCTGACCACCAACGGCAGCGTGCTCGAACGCAAGGCCGCCGACCTGAAAGCCGCGGGCCTGACCCGCGTCACCGTCAGCCTGGACGCGCTGGACGCCGCCATGTTCCAGGACATGAGCGACAGCGGCTTCACGCCCGACGACGTGCTGCGCGGCATCGATGCCGCCGCCCGCGCGGGCCTGGCCCCCGTCAAGGTCAACATGGTGGTGCGGCGCGGCCTGAACGACGCCCAGATCCTGCCCATGGCCGAACGGTTCCGCCACAGCGGCCACATCCTGCGCTTCATCGAATACATGGACGTCGGCAACACCAACGGCTGGAACCTCACCGAAGTCGTGCCCAGCCAGGAAGTGCTGGCGCGCATCGGCGCGGTCTATCCGCTGGCGCCGGTGGCCGCCGACGACATGGGCCGTGTCGCCGAGCGTTGGCGCTACCTGGATGGCGGCGGCGAGATCGGCGTCATCTCCAGTGTGTCCCATGCGTTCTGTGGCGGCTGTACGCGCGCGCGCCTGTCGCCGGAAGGCAAACTCTTTTTGTGCCTGTTCGCGCACCAGGGCTACGACCTGCGCGCGCCGCTGCGCGACGGCGCCAGCGACGACGAACTGGCCGCCATCCTCACGGGCATCTGGGCTGGCCGCGGCGACAACTATTCTGAACAGCGCGGCCGCCACATGGCTGACCCGGCCCGCAAAGTCGAAATGAGCTACATCGGTGGCTGATCCCGCCTCTGGCTTGACTCCGCAGCGCATCGCCGGCCTGATCCTGGCCGGCGGCCAGGGCTCGCGTATGGATGGCCGCGACAAAGGCCTGGCGGTACTGCGCGGCGAGCCGCTGGTGGCCCACGTGGCGCAGCGCCTGGCGCCGCAAGTGGGTACGTTGATCATCAGCGCCAACCGCAATGCCGAGGTCTATGCCCGCTATGGCCGCGTCGTGGCGGACGACACCGACGCGCTGGGCGCCTGGCAAGGGCCGCTGGCCGGCCTTGCCGCCGGGCTGGCCGCGGCCGCTGCGTGTGATTGGTTGGTGACCGTGCCTTGCGATACGCCTTTCCTGCCCGGCGATCTGGCGGCCCGCCTGATCGCCGTGGCGCAAGCGGCCGGCGCGCCGCTGGCCTATGCCGTGGCCGGCGGCCGGCGCCATCCGGCCTGCATGGCCGTGCGCCCGGCCTTATTGCCGGCGCTGCGCGATTACCTGGCGAGTGGGGAACGCAAGGTCGGCCTGTGGCAGTCGCAGGCGGGCGGCGTGGCCGCCGCCTTCGACGATGCGCCGGACGCGTTCATGAACCTGAATACGCCCGACGACCTGGCCGCCGCCGAACGCTACGCCAGCCAGTGACGCAGGTCGTAGTAGGGCACGCGGTCGCGGTCCTGCACCGGCACGTCGGCCGGCAGACGCGCCAGACCCGTGGCCCAGGGCAATGAACTGATCACCCCAGACCCTTGGTGGCCGTAAGGCACCAGTTCGGCGTTGCCGTCGTCGCCCGTGCGGCGCTGCACGCGCAGGAATTCCTCGCGCGCATCCTGGCGCGGATGCTCGGTGCGCAGCGGCAACCGGCTGACCGGCGGGAACAATTCCTCGCGGCCCTGCATGCGCCGCACCAGCGGCGACACCAGCAGTGTGAACACGGCGTAGGCCGACACCGGATTGCCCGGCAGGCTCACCACCGGCTTGCCGTCGATCTGTGCCAGCGCCACCGGCTTGCCCGGCTTCATGCGCACCTTCCACAGCGATAGCTCGCCGCCCAGCGCGGCCAGCGCCGGCTTGACCAGATCGCGCTCGCCCACCGACACGCCGCCCACGCTCAGCACCAGGTCGCATTCGGCCAGCAAAGTCTTGAAGGCGGCCAGCAGGTCGGCTTCGGTGTCGCGGGCGTGCAGCACCAGGGCAGGGTCCGCGCCCATGCCGCGCACCAGCGCGGCCAGCATCGGGCCGTTGGAGTTGTAGATCTGCGCCGGCTCGCGCGCACCGCCCGGCGGCACCAGTTCGTCGCCGGTCGTCAGGATGCCGACCTTCAGGCGGCCCACCACCGGCACGCTGGCCAGGCCCTGCGAGGCCAGCAGGGCAATGTGGGCGGCCTGCAAGGGGGTGCCGGCGGCCAGCAGCGGGGCGCCGGCCAGCGTGTCTTCGCCACGCAGGCGAATGTGCTGGCCCAGGCGCGGTTCGCGCGTGATTTCCACCTGGTTATCGGCTTCGTGCGTGTCTTCCTGCATCACCACCGTGTCGGCGCCCGCGGGCACCAGGCTGCCCGTGAACAGGCGGATGGCGTGGCCGGGCTTGAGCGGCTCGGGCGTGTCGCCGGCATAGCAGCGCTGCTGGATGGGCAGGCGGGCGCCCGGCTGCCAGTCGGCCAGGCGCACCGCGTAGCCGTCCATGGCGCTGTTGTCGGCCGGCGGAATGTCCACCGTGGCGTCCAGGTCGGCAGCCAGCACGCGCCCGGGGGCGTCGGCCAGGCTGGCATGCTCGCGGCGGGCGAGCGGGACGGCCGCATTGGCCAGCAGGGTCTGGGCTTGATCGAAATCCAGCATGGGGTCAGTGGTCTTGTTCGCGGTGTTGAAGATGCGTGGCGAAATTGCAGGGGCGATGGCTGTTGTCCAGCTGCTCGCGGATGATCTGGGTCCAGGCCGTTTCGCAGGCGTTGTTGGACCCCGGCAGGCAGAACAGCAGCGTCTGGTTGGCCGACCCGGCAAAGGCGCGCGACTGGATGGTCGAGCTGCCGATCTCGGTGTAGGAAAGCTGGCGGAACAGTTCGCCAAAGCCAGGAATCTCGCGGTCCAGCAGCGGGGTGATGGCCTGGGGCACGTGGTCGCGGTGCGAAAAGCCCGTGCCGCCGGTGGTCAGGATGACCTGCACCTCGGGGTCGGCGATCCAGTCGCTGATGACACGCCGGATCAGGTAGATATCGTCTCGGACGATGTCGCGCCGCACGCATTGGTGGCCGGCCTGCGCCAGGCTGTGCGCCAGCAGGTTGCCGGACGTGTCGTCACCGGCGCTGCGGGTGTCGCTGATCGTCAGCACGGCGCAGGCCAGCGAGACGGGGGTGGCGTCGTTCATGCGGTCTCCTTGGGGGGCGGGGTGTCGGCATCCCAGGACTGCGTGCGGTCCTGGTCGGATTGGCGCTGTTCGACCCAGAAGCTGTCGCCGCCGGCCAGCGTCTCGCGCTTCCAGAAGGGCGCGCGGGTCTTGAGCGCGTCGATGATGAATTCGCAGCCGCGGAAGGCATCGCCGCGGTGGGCGCTGGCGGCGGCCACGAACACGATCTGCGCGTTGCGGGTCAAGGCGCCCACCCGGTGCACGATCACGGTGCCGTCCAGCTGCCAGCGCGCGCGCGCCGTGGCGGCGATGTCTTCGAGCTCGCACTCGCACATGCCGGGGTAGTGTTCCAGGTACAGCGTGTCGGTGGGGGTGTCCGGCGCGTAGTCGCGCACATAGCCCACGAACGTGACGATGCCGCCCACGCCCGGGCCGGCGCTGGCGCGCAGGGCCGCCGTCAGCGCGGCCGCGTCGAAATCGGCTTCCTGCACGATGACCATGGCGCTCAGCCTCCGGTGACGGGTTCGAACACCGCCACCTCGTCGCCCGCGCGTATCGTCGCCGACGGCTTGGCGTGGGTCTGGTTGATGGCCAGCTTCAGCCGCGAGGCCGGTTCCAGCTGCGGATAGCGTGCGCCCAGCGCGGCCAGCAGCTGCGCCCCGGTGGATTCGCCGTCCAGCGGCCAGGCTTCGGCCCGCTTGCCGACCAGTTCGGCCACGCGGGCGAAATACAGAAGATCAATCGTTGCGCCATTCACCGCTTTTTCCTCCCGCCTTGTACTTCAGGCGTACCTGTTCGATCACGATGCCCTTGTCCGCCGCCTTGCACATATCGTAGATGGTCAGCGCGGCCACGCTGCAGGCCGTCATGGCTTCCATTTCGACACCGGTCTTGTAGCTGGTGCGGCAGGTCGCCTGGATGTCGATGCGGTGCGCGGCGTCGTCCAGCGAGAATTCCACCCCCACGAACGACAGCGGCAGGCTGTGGCACAGGGGAATCAGTTCGGCGCAGCGCTTGGCGGCCAGGATGGCGGCCACGCGCGCGGTGTTCAGCACCTCGCCCTTGCCGCGGCCCGGCTGCGTCAACAGGCCATAGGCCACCTCGTTCATGCGGACGCTGGCGGCGGCGACGGCCACGCGCTCGCTGTCCGTCTTGGCGATCACATCGACCATACGGACCTGGCCGGCTTCATCCAGGTGGCTCAAGGTGGGGGTGGGCGTGGACATGGGAATCGGGACCGAGAATTGTTAATGATTGAAAAGCCTGGCCCCGGCAGGCCGTGGCGGGGCCATTGATACGCCTATGATAACGAGGGTTTATCGGCCCGGCCTTGCTGAAGAATAAAAGAACCTTATGTTTTCATGCCCCTGAGGGGGCATTTTGCTTTTCGGGATGGGCCGCAAAAAGCACCCCACATTTGCTCGAAGGACGCGATAATGGCCTTCAATTCGTATCAGGAGACGCGCAATGCCCTTGCGGATGCCCAAGTTCCGGTTCACCCGCCGCTTAGGCAAGATTCTCTTGGGCGTCGTGGCCGTGGCGCTGATCCTGTGCGGCGTTGCAGCATGGCAGGTGCCCAAGGTCCTGCATAACGTCCTGACTCAGGACGTGGGCAAGATGATCGGCCGCGACGTCTCCGTCGGCAAGATCACCTTCAATCCCTTCACCCTGACCGTGCGCGCGCGCGATCTCGCCGTGGCCCAGCCCGGCTCGCAGACGCCGCTGCTCACCGCTGCCGAACTGGACGTCAGCGCCGCCTGGTCCTCGCTGTTCTGGTTCGCCCCCGTGGTCGACCGCTTCACCCTGCGCGCGCCCACCGTCTCGATCGTGCGCGAAGACGTCACCCGCTTCAATTTCTCCGACATCCAGCAGCGCGTGGCCGAGATGACCGCCGCCAAGCCCGACGAACCGCCCAAGCCCGACGAGGGCCCGCCGCGCTTCTCCCTGAACAACATGGTGATCGAAGGCGGCGTCGTCACGCTGGACGACAAGGTCACCGGCCGCAAGCAGGTCATCGACGAACTGGCCGTGGGCGTGCCGTTCATCTCCACCTTCGGCTACGCCACCGACATCGACGTGCAGCCCCGGCTGCACCTGCGCATCAACGGCAGCCCGTTCGACCTGACCGGCGTGGCGCGGCCCTTCGACAAGGTTCCGTCATCGACCCTGCGGGTGGCCTTCACCGGCCTGCAACTCGAAAAATGGGCCGACGTCTGGCCCATGCCGCTGCCCTTCAAGCTGGAACGCGCGCTGCTCGACTCCAACCTGCAGGTCGTCTTCGAACAGCCCAAGGACGCCCCGCCCAAGATCCGCGTCGTCGGCGACCTGGGCCTGCGCCAGTTCGACCTGCGCGACACGGCCGGCGAAAGCCTCGCCGCCTGGAGCGCCCTGACTGTCAGCCGCCTCGAACTCGAACCCATCGCCCGCCAGGTCTACGTCGGCGACGTCGGCCTGTGGGCCCCGCAGGTCTATGCGCGCCGCTACAGCAACCAGCACCTGAACTGGCAGGACGTGGTCGACAAGCTCAAGGCGCTGGGCGGCCCGGCCCCGGCGGCCAAGCCCGCCGCCGCCAAGCTCGATGCCGCCAAGCAAGCCCCCGCCAAGGTAGCCGCGGCACCCGCCGCCCCTCCCGCGGCAGAAGCCGGGAAGGGCGCCGTACCCCCAGCCGCTACGCCCGCCGCCAGCGCCTCCACCGCGCCGACCGCCGCGTCGCCCGGCCAGGCAACGCCCGCTGCCGGAACGCCTGCCGCTACCGCAGCCTCCGGCAAGCCAGCGGCTGCACCGGGCGGTGTCCCCGCCGCGGCCACGGCATCTGCCCCCGCCGCAGGCGCCGCTCCCGCCCCCGACGGCACCCCGGCCACCCCCGCCGCGCCTGCCGAATGGAAGGTCACGCTCGACGCCTTCAACATCCACGAAGGCGAGCTCTACGTCACCGACGCCATCAGCAAGCTCGATTACACGATGACTGGCCTGGCCGTCACCGTCGAAGGCGTGGCGCTGCCGCAGGTCAAGGACCAGCCCATCAACCTGTGGCTCACCGTGGACAACAGCACCGATGGCGGCTGGATCCGCGCCAAGGGGCCGCTGGTGCTGCAACCCCTGTCGCTCGAACTGTCGGTCCGGCTGGGCAACGTCGCCCTGGCGCCGTTCGCCCCCGCCGTCCGCAGCCTCTCGCCCGTGCAACTGCTGGACGGCCGCCTCGGCCTTACCGCCCAGGTGCACGTCCTGGACAAGAACGGCGCCATCGACGCGTCCGCCACCGGCGTGCGCGCCGAACTGGCCCAATTCAAGGCCCGCGACGAAACCCTGAACCCGCCGCTGGACATCGCCCTGCAAAAACTGGCCGTCACCGCCGACCGCCTGGCCATGGGCCCCGGCCAAAGCAACTTCACCCTGGCCGCCGCTGGTATCCAGGGCGACGGCAAGCTCGACCTCAAGGGCGTCTTCACCCCGCAGCCGCTCACCGTCAAGACCTCGGTCGACCTGGCCGGCCTGAACGTCGCGTCCTTCGCGCCCTACGCCGCCTCCAGCCTGAACGCCACCGTGCGCGCCATCACCCTGGCCGCCAAGGGCGACGCCGAATTCGCCGCTGCCGCCGGCAACGCCCCCATGAAGGCCGGCTGGAAAGGCGGCGTCGACATCACCGACGTCGACCTGCAGGACCGCGTCAACAAAGACGACTTCCTGAACTGGAAACGCCTGGCCTTCTCGGGCATGAACATCTCGGTGGCCGGCGACAAGATCGGCGCCGCCCTGGGCGACATCGCGCTCGACGACTTCTATGGCCGCATCCTGCTCAACGCCCAGGGCCGCCTGAACGTCATGGACCTCGTCGCCGCGCCCGGCCAGGCCGGCGGCTCCATCACCCAGGACACCCAGACCCCCGGCCGCAACGCCGCGCCGCCCGCCCCGGCGGCCGCCGCCGCGCCCAGCGCCAAGGGCGGCGGCATGCCCGACATCTCGCTCAACAGCGTCACCCTGTCGCGCGGCCGCATGACCTTCACCGACCGCTTCGTCAAACCCAACTACGTCGCCGAACTGTCCAGCATCGACGGTTCCATCACCGCCGTCTCGTCCACCAACCCGCAGCCCGCCAAGGTCAAGGTCACCGGCCGCGTCTACACCACCGCGCCCCTGTCCATCAGCGGCATCGTGCAGCCCTTTGCCAAGTTCCTGTCGCTGGACCTGAAGGCCTCGGCCAAGGGCGTGGACCTGCCGCGCTTCAACACCTATTCGGCCAAATACGTCGGCTACCCCATCAAGCGCGGCAAACTGTCCGTCGACCTGGAATACAAGATCAAGGACCGCGCGCTGCTCGCCACCAACCACGTGGTACTGAACCAGCTCACCTTCGGCGACAAGACCAACAGCCCCGACGCCACCAAGCTTCCCGTGCTGCTGGCCGTGGCCCTGCTCAAGGACTCGCGCGGCAACATCGACATCAACCTGCCCATCTCCGGTTCGCTGGACGATCCCGAATTCTCCGTCGGCGGCATCGTCGTGCGCGTGCTGCTCAACCTTGTCGTCAAGGCCGTCACCTCGCCCTTCAGCCTGCTCGCATCCGCCTTTGGCGGCGGCGAAGAACTGTCCTACGTCGAATTTGCCCCGGGCAGCGCCGCGCTCACCGAAGACTCGCTGCAGCGTATCGAAACGCTCACCAAGGCTCTGGCCGACCGCCCCGCGCTCAAGATGGACCTGAGCGGCCGCGCCGACCCCAAGACCGACATGGAAGGCCTGCGCCAAGCCTGGGTCGATGCCAAGATCCGCGCCGCCAAGGCCCGCGACGTCGCCCCCCGCGGCAAGAAGCCCGACCCCGCCGGCGTCGAGGTCTCCGGCGCCGAACGCGCCAAATACCTCGAAAAGGTCTACGACGACACCGACATCAAGGACAAGCCCCGCAATTTCATCGGCATGGCCAAGTCCGTGCCGCCGGCAGAAATGGAGGAGATGTTGCGCGGCGTGGCCCAGGTCGGCGACGAACAGTTGCGCCAACTGGCCGACGCCCGCGCGCAAGCGGTCTATGAAAAGCTGCAAGCCCAGGAAGGACTCGCGGATCGCGTGTTCATCGTTGCCCCGCAACTGAACGCCGATGGCATCAAGGACGAGGGCCAGCCCTCGCGCGTGGACTTCTCCCTGAAGTGAACCCGGCGGTCCGCCGCGACGCCCAGTCAAGCAAACTGGCGTCCGGCAGCCCGCCCTTTGCCCGGAGATTCATGATGAAAGACCAGGACGCCCATTTCGACAGCCTGCTGCCGCCCCTGCGACTGGACCGGCGAGGCTTCATCGCCACCACCGTCGCCGCCGGCTTCTCCCTGGCCGCCGGCCCCGCCGTCGCCCAGACCGCCATCCACACCGACGCCAACGGCCTCACCGCCGGCAAGGTCGACATCCCCACCACCGACGGCAAGATGCCGGCCTACCGCGCCGCGCCCGCCGGCAAGAAAAACCTGCCCACCGTCCTGGTCATCTCCGAAATCTTCGGCGTCCACGAATACATCCAGGACGTCTGCCGCCGCCTGGCCCACCTGGGCTACCTGGCCATCGCCCCCGAACTCTTCGCCCGTCAGGGCGACCCGTCCAAGTACACCGAAATCCCCAAGCTGCAAGCCGAGATCATCAGCAAGGTCCCCGACAAACAAGTCGAGGCCGACCTGGACGCCACCACCGCCTGGGCCGCCGCCAACGGCGGCAGCGCCGACAAGCTCGGCATCGTCGGCTTCTGCTGGGGCGGCCGCCAAGTCTGGCTCTACGCCGCCCACAACCCCAAACTCAAAGCCGGCGCCGCCTTCTACGGCCAACTGGGCGGCGAACCCAGCGACCTCAAACCCAAGTCCGTCCTGAGCCAGGTCAACGACCTCAAGGCCCCCGTCCTGGGCGCCTACGGCGGCAAGGACGCCGGCATCCCCCTGACCGACGTCGACAAGATGCGCATCGAACTCGCCAAGGGACCGGCCGCCGCCAAGGCCTCGCGCATCGACGTCTACCCCGAAGCCCCGCACGCCTTCCACGCCGACTACCGGCCAAGTTACCGAAAGGCGGAGGCCGAACAGGCGTGGCAAAGAATGCTGGATTGGTTCAAGCAGAACGGACTGGGGGTCTAGGTTGGTTTAATGCTTGGATGTGTGCTTCGTAGGTCGCCCCTGGTGGCGGGGTTGCTCGGGGGGCGCGCCCACGATTGCGGTCCGGAGCCTTCGCTCCGGACTGCCCCTGCGTCATCCTCGTACGCCTTCGGCTCCCTACGGATTCCCTCGGGCGCATCGAGGTTGCGCCCCCCGAGCAACCCCGCCACCAGGGGCTGGCAGTAGCGGCTCATGTGAGGCCGCCAGGCCGGAGGGGAGGGGCGAGGTTTGCGTCGCCCGCCGAAACCGGCTGCGCGGGCAGCCGGCCCCGGCTTACGCATCGTGCTGCGTCGTGACGCTGGCGCTTCGCGATTGCGGGGGATTGCGCGCGAAGGTGCTGTGGCGGCTCAGCAAGGGCGCGGCGAAGGTCCACTCAGTTGGAAAGAAAGCCAGCCTTCAATACCGCGCTGATCCCATCAGCCGGCATAAAGACTGCGATCCATGAAGCCTGCCTCGTGTTTGAGCAGTACCCAAACCCGAGACAACGGAGCCCGGAGCGTCGGGGGCAGGCGGTGGGCGGGGCGTGTAGATGCGCCCGAGGGAATCCGTAGGGAGCCGAAGGCGTACGAGGATGACAACGGGGCAGTCCGGAGCGAAGGCTCCGGACCGCAATCGTAGCCCCGCCCACCGCCTGCCCCCGGCGCTCCGGGCGGCATAAGAAATCAGCCCGACGCCAGCAATAACTCTTTAGCCGCCACCAGAAACCTACTTCTCAGCACTCTCCCCCGGCAACCCATCGCTGACCTCAGCCAGAGCCGCCTTCATATCCTCATAGGAAATCACCCGCTCATTCTGAAAGCTGCCGAGCACCCCCCGGCAACCATCCACCCCCGAGCGCTTCATTTCTTCCATCATCGTCGTCCCATCAGAAAGCCCCTTCTGATAAAGCCCGTCGTACCCCGAAGCAGAAAACCCATATTCCTTGGCATAGCGCTCAAGGTTCTTGCGGGACGTTGCCTCGTGCTGCGCCAGGTCCGGTTCAGACGCCCCGCAAGCCCGGGCGGCGCCGTTGGACGCACCCGCCGCCACCACGAACGATTCAAATTGCGCCTGCTCCGCTGCATCCGGAGCGGCCCAGGCCGGCACGGCCGAGGCCATCATCCAGGCCAGGCCCATCAGTAATTGACGCATCGATATCCCTCCACAAAGCGCTCACCGCGCCACATCTGCGCGACAGCCATTGATCACCGTCACATTATGGCAACGATCACGTTGCATGCCGTTTCATTGAAAGTGTGGAGTCGTATCAGACTGTGCTTCTTTTTTTCCCATTCCGGCCTGCCCGCCTGCAGCCGCCCCGCGCACGAACTATGATGGCGGTTGTGGGGCGCCTTGCGCCCCAATGCAACACCCCCATCACATACTGGAGATCTCCCCATGACCATCAAAGTCGGCGACCGCGTGCCCGATGGCACCCTGACCGAATTCATCGAAACCGAAAGCGAAGGCTGCTCCCTCGGCCCCAACGCCTTCCAGGTCGCCGACCTGACCCGTGGCAAGACCATCGCCCTGTTTGCCTTGCCCGGCGCCTTCACCCCCACCTGCTCCGCCAAGCACCTGCCGGGCTACGTCGAGCAAGCCGCCGCCCTCAAGGCCAAAGGCGTCGACGAAATCTGGTGCGTGTCCGTCAACGACGCCTTCGTCATGGGCGCCTGGGGCCGTGAACAAAAGACCGAAGGCAAGGTTCGCATGCTCGCCGACGGTTCCGCCCTGTGGACCAAGGCCCTGGGCCTGGAACTGGACCTGATCCAGCGCGGCATGGGCGTGCGCTCGCAGCGCTACTCCGCCCTCATCGTCGACGGCGTGGTCAAGCACCTGAACATCGAAGGTCCTGGCAAGTTCGAAGTCAGCGACGCCGCGACGCTGCTGTCGCAGGCCTGATGTTCCCCGCGTAGTCTCGTTTCACCGCTTAACGCGCGGGCCGCTCCGGCGGCTCGCCGCGCTACCGCCAGCAGCGGTTGCCCAACGCCATGCTCGCCACCATCTCCTCCTTCTCGTCGCTGTATTTCGCGACCCTGCTGATGCTCATCGGCACCGGTCTCTTCAACACCTACATGGGGTTGAGGCTCACTGCGCAGTCCGTCAGCGAGGTCTGGATCGGCACCCTCATCGCCGGCTACTACCTGGGCCTGGTGTGCGGTGCGCGGCTGGGGCACAAACTCATCATCCGCGTCGGCCACATCCGCGCCTTCGTTGCCTGTGCGGCCATCGCCACCAGCATGATCCTGGCCCAGACGCTGGTCGACTCCATGCCGCTGTGGCTGGTGTTCCGCGTCATCTCGGGCATCGTCATGGTGACCGAATTCATGGTCATCGAAAGCTGGCTCAACGAACAAACCGAAAACCATCAGCGCGGACGCGTCTTCTCCGTCTACATGGTGGTGTCCGGCCTGGGCACCGTGCTGGGCCAGCTGGCCCTGACCGCCTACGCCACCCTTGACCTGCGGCCGCTGACCCTGGTGGCCATGTGCCTGGTGCTGTGCCTGGTGCCCATTGCCGTCACGGCCCGCTCGCACCCGCCCACGCCGCTGCCGGCCGCGCTCGACATCCGCTTCTTCATGCGGCGCGTACCGCTGTCCATGACCGTGCTGTTCGTGGCGGGCAACCTGTCGGGCGCCTTCTATGGCCTGGCCGCCGTGTACGGCGCCAAGCATGGCCTGTCCACCTCGCAGGCTGCCATCTTCGTCGCGGCCGCCGTGACCGCCGGTCTGCTGTCGCAGTGGCCCATGGGCTGGCTGTCGGATCGCATCAACCGTGCCGGCCTGATCCGCTTCAATGCCCTGTTGCTGGTCGTGCTGCCCACCGTCATGTGGGGTTGGTTCACCTTGCCCTACTGGGCGCTGGTGGCCATGTCCTGCGTCTTCGGCATCCTGCAGTTCACCCTGTACCCGCTGGGCGCCGCCTTCGCCAACGATCACGTCGAGTCCGAGCGCCGCGTCAGCCTGTCGGCCGTGCTGCTCATGACCTACGGCGTGGGCGCCTGTGTCGGCCCCATGATCGCGGGCCTGTTGATGTCGCTGGCCGGGCCCAGCATGTACTACGTCTTCATTTCCGCCTGCGCGCTGATCCTGGTGTGGCAGGTGCGGCCCACCCGCGTCACCGGCGCGCACCAGGTCGACGAGGCCCCGGTGCATTTCGTGCCCATGCCCGACACCCTGCAAAGCTCGCCTGCCGCGGCAGTGCTCGATCCGCGGGTCGACGTCGAAAACGACCTCAATATCGAAATGGTCCAGCCCGACCCGTCGGCCGCGCCCGCGCCGGTCGAGGGGGCAGGGGCGGTCGATCCTCCCATTGCCGAGCCGGTGGCCGACGCGGGGCTGGCATCGACCGCCGAATCGGCGGCTCAGCCTGCCGCAGAGCCTGTCGTTGAGCCGGCAGCCGAACCTGCGGCCGCACTGCCTCCGATTGCCGGCGTGGTCTCGAACCCCGTGCCGGCGCCTGCGCCCGAGCCGGATGCCCGCGACGACGAACGGGATCAGGCCGAGGCAGAACGGCGCAAGCGCACCGGAACGTGATTCAGATTGGGGCCATCAGCACGATGGCCGCCAGCGCCAGCAACAGCCCCAGGCCGTTCCAGCGGGTCAGCGGTTCGCGAAACACCAGGGCGCCGACCAGCGTGCCCAGCGTGATCACCCCCATGTTCATGGACGCAAACACCAGTGCGGGGTGCTCGGGCAGCGCCTGGTGCGCCCGGATATAGGTCAGGATGTTGGCGAAGTTCAGGCCACCCAGCGCCACGCCCGCCACCAGGTGGCGTGGCGCCCAGGCCACGCGGCGCCACAGCAGGTAGGCCAGCGTCAGCACGCCCGCCAGCGTGAACGCCAGCAGCAGGCCGCCCGCGAACGCCGTGCCGGCGCGCGCCATCTGCTTGAACAGGATGTCCACCAGCCCATAGGCCACCCACACCGCCAGCGGCCAGAGCCACAGGGCATGGGTATCGGCCAGGGATGCTGCCGGCGCGGCAGGCCTGGCCGCTGTCCGGCGCAGCAGGAAGAACAACGCGCTGAACGCCAGCGCAATCGCGCCCAGCTTGCGGGCCGTGACCGGTTCGCCGAACAGCAGAAATGCCGCCAGCAGCGGAATGAACAGCGACAGCCGCTGCGCCGCATCGCTGCGCACCACGCCCGCGTGGCGCACGGCCAGCGCCATGGCCATGAAGCCGCTGGGCAGCAGGACGCCCAGCGCGGCCAGCACCAGCCAGGGCGTCTGCGGCGTCAGCAGCGCCGCGGGGTCGGGCCGCAGCACCAGCCAGCAGAGCAGGGCGGCCACGGCGTAGTTCGCCAGGATGGCCTGGCGCACGTCCACCTGCCAGCGCCGCGCCAGCTTGAGCAGCGCGGCCACGCCGACGCTGCAGGCCACGCTGGCCAGCAGGTAGAACAGGCCCGGCGTCAGCGGCATGCGGGGGCGTCGTGCGCGCCGGGGTGGGCGCAGTCATGGGAATGCGTGTGGGCCGGGGCCGCGTGCAGGTCCTGGTGCGCGTGCGAGTGGCTGTGCGTGCCCGCGTCGATCCGCATGCCCAGGCGTTGCAGCAGGCGCTGGTCGGCTTCCATGCGCGGGTTGCCCGTGGTCAGCAGCACGTCGCCGTAGAACATCGAATTGGCGCCCGCCATGAAGCACAGCGCCTGCATCGCGTCGTCCATGGCCTCGCGGCCGGCCGACAGGCGCACCATGGCGCGCGGCATCGTGATGCGCGCCACGGCGATGGTGCGCACGAACTCGAACGGGTCCAGCGCCTCGACATCGGCCAGCGGCGTGCCTTCCACCCGCATCAGGTTGTTGATCGGCACCGACTCGGGGTAGGGCTCCATGTTGGCCAGCTGCGCGATCAGGCCGGCGCGCTCGCGGCGCGATTCGCCCATGCCCACGATGCCGCCGCAGCAGACGTTGATGCCCGCGCCGCGCACGCGTTCCAGCGTGTCCAGGCGATCCTGGTAGGTGCGGGTGGTGACGATCTTGCCGTAGAACTCCGGCGACGTGTCCAGGTTGTGGTTGTAGTAGTCCAGCCCGGCGTCCTTGAGCTGCTCGGCCTGGCCTTCGCGCAGCATGCCCAGCGTGACGCAGGTTTCCAGGCCCAGCGCCTTGACCGCGCTGACCATCTCGGCCACGGCCTCCAGATGGTGCGGCTTGGGGCTGCGCCAGGCGGCGCCCATGCAGAAGCGTTGCGCGCCGCCGGCTTGCGCCGCGCGGGCCGCGGCCAGCACCTCGTCCAGCGGCATCAGCTTTTCCGCTTCCAGGCCCGTGTCGTAGCGCGAGGACTGCGAGCAGTACCCGCAATCCTCGGGACAGCCCCCGGTCTTGATCGACAGCAGGCTCGACAGCTGGATGCCGTTCGGGTCGAAGTGGGCGCGGTGCGTCTGTTGGGCGCGGTGCACCAGGTCCATGAACGGCAGCTCATAGAGCGCCATCACGGCCTCGCTGCTCCAGGCGGGCGGGGGCAGCGTCTTGCTCGGTTTGGGAACGGGGATGTAGGCGGTCTGCATTAACGGACTCTCCAGAGGGGCTTGCGGGGATCGCGCCGCACGCCTTGAGACGGCGGCTTGATCGGCGGATCGTAAGAACCTGCGCAGGGTTTGCGCAATCTGGCGTCAGTTCTGCTTTTTAAAGGCGTGTTGCTGCCATTTTTATTGAAAATGGCGTTTTTTGAGGGTTCGGCTGCGCGAACGCGGCGGCATCTTCGCGCAGGCGCACCCCTTGATTATTTTGATTCAATTTGTAAATTCGGCGGGTGGGGCTCAGGTTTTCCCGGCTTTGCCCCGCGTCCGCGGCTTTTCGTGGCCGGTGATGCCGCGATCGCGCGCCCAGACGATGGCCGCACTGCGCCGGTGCACGCCGATCTTGCTGTAGATGGTGGCTACGTGGTTGCGCACCGTGTTGCGCGACAGGCGCAGCTGCTTGGCGATGTCGTCGTCATTGTGTCCCTGGCACAGCAGCCCCAGCACCTCGCGTTCGCGCGAGGTCAGTTGCGCCAGTTCGGCCACGTCGCGCGCGGCAGGCGCCGGCGACCGCAGTTGCGCCAGCTTCTCGATGATCCCGCGGCTGAACCAGGACGTATCCTGCATCACGGCCTCGATCGCGGTCAGCAGCTCGGTCTCGTTGCGCTTGCGTTCGCTGATGTCCTGCATCACCAGCAGCACGCGGCGCTCGCCGCCGATCATGACCGGTTCGGCCGAGACCAGGCAATCCAGTTCGCCGCCGTCGGCCGCGACCAACTGGCCGTCGCGGTTGCGCACGCTTTCGCCGCGCGCCAGGCTCTCGGCCATGCCTTCGAAGGGGCGCAGCCCCAAGGCCGTCAGCTCCTGGCCGGCGGCGTCGTCGGGCGATGCGCCGGTGGCCTGCGCAAAGGCATCGTTGATGTCCAGGGCGCGCAGCGATTCGCCTTCGCACAACGCCATGGGAACCGGCGCCAGGCGGAAGGCCTTGGAAAAGCGTTCTTCGCTTTGCTGCAGCGCCTCTTCGGCGCGCTTGCGCTTTTCCAGGTCGATGAAGGTGAACAGCATGCAGGGCTCGTCCTGCATGTCGATGGGTTGGCCGGCAACGATGACGAACTTGGCGCTGCCGTCGGCCAATCGCAGCACGCCTTCGCGCTGGGTGATCGTCAGGCCCGCATTCAGCTTGGCCACCGCATCGTCCTTGTCGCCGCCGTCCAGCACATCCAGTTCGTAGGCGGACTTGCCCAGCACCGCGTCGCGCGTCAGCCCCGTCATGTCCAGGAAACCCTGGTTGACCTTCACGTAGCGCAGGTCGGACAGGCGGCAGATCAGGGCGGGGGCGGGGTTGGCGCCGAACGTGCGCTCGAAGCGCTGCTCGGCGTTGAACTGGCCGGTCTGATCGTCCAGGATCAGCACGCGGTAGTCGTTGCCGTCGCCTTCGAGCAAGAGGCCGCGCGCCCGGATGTTGCGCAGGAAGTCGGCGTCATCCTTGCGCGTCAGGTCCAGTTGCAGGTCGTCGAACGGCTCGGCCGCGGCCAGGCGGTCCAGCGGGTAATGCCGGGCGGGCACGCGATGATGGTTGCGGTAGGTCAGGGCGAAGCGCTTGCGATAGCCTGCGGGCGTCTGGCCCAGGCCTTGCAGCATCTCTACCCCGTGCAGCGCCAGGGCGCTGTCGTTGGCCCAGGCGATGGCGCCGTCGGGCTCGATCAGGATGATGCCTTCGTTCAGGCCTGCGATGATGCGTTGCAGGTGTTGGCGGTGCGCGTGAGGAGCGGCATTGCTTGCGGTCACGTAAGCCTCTTTGCTTGGCGGGCACAAGCGCACAGGATGCGTTGGCAAGGCCGGCCTGTCCAGAGGATAAACGGACGAGACACACCAGGGAAAGGGTGCAGGGCGCTTGGCCGCGCCAAACAAAAAAGCTCCGGAATCCGGAGCTTTTGGCGGGCGCCTTCTGGCGCATTGCAGGGGTACCCCTGCGGAACAACTGGTCTCGCGATGCGAGATAAGCACAGAGTGCTTGGCGGAGCGGACGGGACTCGAACCCGCGACCCCCGGCGTGACAGGCCGGTATTCTAACCAACTGAACTACCGCTCCGCAGCGGCAACATCAACGTGCGCAATACACTGCTTGTCAGGGCAGCTTGGTAAAACATGCCAGGGTGAACTGGCGTCCCCTAGGGGATTCGAACCCCTGTACTCACCGTGAAAGGGTGATGTCCTAGGCCTCTAGACGAAGGGGACTTGAACAGAACTACTTTACTGCGAACTGCTTTACTGGTGGAGGTAAGCGGGATCGAACCGCTGACCTCTTGCATGCCATGCAAGCGCTCTCCCAGCTGAGCTATACCCCCCAGAAGTCCCTGCTGTTCCACACTTCAAACAACAAGGCTTACACCCTTATAAATGCAAAAAGCTCCCGGAACGGAGCTCTTGAACGGCACTGCGTAGAGCAAACTTGGCGGAGCGGACGGGACTCGAACCCGCGACCCCCGGCGTGACAGGCCGGTATTCTAACCAACTGAACTACCGCTCCGCAGCGGCATACTCAACTACTGTGACACTTCAACTGCATTCACATACTGCTGCCAGTAAGACTGGCGTCCCCTAGGGGATTCGAACCCCTGTACTCACCGTGAAAGGGTGATGTCCTAGGCCTCTAGACGAAGGGGACTTGGACCTGCACAAACTGTACTGCTTTCTTCGCTTTGGACTGGTGGAGGTAAGCGGGATCGAACCGCTGACCTCTTGCATGCCATGCAAGCGCTCTCCCAGCTGAGCTATACCCCCTGGTCACAACCGACTCTAAAATCCTTCAACGTTTTCACGATTTCTGGCGCTTTTCAGTGCCGTTTTTCGTGGTTCGTTGCCGGTTTTGTTTAGTGCCGTTGGCGAAGAAACGAGATTATGCACGAACTAAATTGGGTGTGCAAGTCGATGTGATGCAAAAAATGAAAAAGTTGAGGGGTTTTTTGATTCAAGGGGACGCATGAGTGGCGGCTGCGGCCTGATCGATGCCCATCAAAGCCGCTTTCCGGCGTTCGGAAAAGCACGCATGTGCTGCGATGATCGCCGGAAAATCAAAGGCTTGGCCGAGTGCTATCGTGGATGCTGCGAGGCGGCGGTGGCCGGCCTTGTCATGATGTCTTGCCGGCAGGAGATTTTTTTCGCATGAGCACAAAGACTTCTTTTCCCACGCGTCCGTTGGGGCGCAGCGACATGTCCATCACCCGCATCGGGTTGGGGGCCTGGGCCATGGGCGGCAACGACTGGGCGATCGGCTGGGGGCCGCAGGACGATACGGATTCGATCGCGGCCATCCGCCTGGCGGTCGATCGCGGCATCAACTGGATCGACACGGCTGCCGTCTACGGGTTGGGGCATTCCGAGGAAATCGTGGGGCGCGCGCTGGCGCAGATGAGTCCCGGCGAGCGGCCCTACGTGTTCACCAAGTGCGGCCTGACGTGGTCTGCCGACCAGCGGCAGGCAACCCCGCGGCGCAACGGCGCGCCGGCCAGCATCCGCCGTGAAATCGAAGGCTCGCTGCGCCGCCTGGGCGTCGAACGTATCGATCTCTACCAGATGCACTGGCCCGCGGGCGACGGCACGCCGCTCGAAGCCTATTGGCAGGAACTGCTGGATCTCAAGCAAGCGGGCAAGGTGCGCGCGGTGGGCCTGTCGAACCACAACCTGGCGCAGTTGCAGGACGCCGAAGCGCTGGGCCACGTGGAATCGCTGCAGCCGCCGTTTTCGGCGATCCAGCGCAGCGCCGCCGCTGATCTGATTCCGTGGTGCGCGCAGAACGGCACCGGCGTCATTGTCTACAGCCCGATGCAGTCGGGATTGCTCAGCGGCGGTTTTACCTCCGAGCGCGCGCAGGCCTTGCGCCAGGACGACTGGCGCTCGCGCAACGCCGAATTCAAGGCGCCCAATCTGGCGCGCAACCTGGCCTTGGCCGAAGCCTTGAAACCCATTGCCGAACGCCATGGCGCCACGCAGGCGGCGGTGGCCATCGCCTGGACGCTGGCGTGGCCGGGCGTCACGGGCGCCATCGTCGGGGCGCGCAATGCGGCGCAGGTCGATGGCGTGGTGGGCGCTGCCGAACTGGAGCTGGATGCCGACGACATGGCGCGCATCGCCGACGCCATCGAACTGACGGGCGCGGGCTTCGGGCCGCTGCGTCCGGAAGACGACAGCGGCGCGTTACCGGCCAATCTGTTTGCTTGAACGGCATGCCTGAAACCGTTGCCCGGCCCGCGGGAAGGCGGGTCGGGCAACGAAGATGAAGGGCAAAACAAGCGAGCAAAGACGGCGAGCAAAGACGGCGGGCGGACACCCGCGCGAAATCAGCCGCGCCGCGTGCGGCGGCCGCTGCCGAAGGCGGCAATCAGCGCCAGGCCGATCAGCGCCAGGGCCGACTTGTCGCCAAAGCGCGCGTAAGGCGTCAGCCCCGTCATGCCCTGCACCACGACCGGCAGCACGCCCGGCTGCAACGGCGCGAGCTGGGCCGCGACATGGCCCTTGGCGTCGATGGCTGCGGTGATGCCGGTGTTGGTGGCGGTCAGCATGGGACGGGCGGTTTCGATGGTGCGAAGGCGCCCGATCTGCAAGTGCTGGCGCAAGGCCCAGGAATCGCCGAACCAGCCCAGGTTGCTGACGTTGACCAGGATGGTCGCGCCCGGTTCGCCGTTGGGACCCGGCTGCAGCGCGGGCAGCAGGTCGGGGCCGAACAGGTCTTCGTAGCAGATGTTGAAGGCGATGTGCTGGCCGCCCACGGCGAACGGCGTCTGGCGTTCGGGGCCGCGGTCGAAGTCGCCCAGCGGAATGTCGAGCATGTCGACGAACCAGTGAAAGCCCGGCGGCACGTATTCGCCCCACGGCACGAGGTGGCGCTTGTCGTAGCGCATGGCGGTGGCGCCGCTCACCAATTGCGTGGCCGGCGTCTGGCCGTCAAAGCCCAGCACGCTGTTGGTGTAGCGGTCGCGGCCGTTCACCACGTCGTGCACCGGCACACCCATGGCGACCACGGCGTTCTGCCGCGCCGCGACCTGGCGCCAGATTTCCCACACACGCGGATCGAGCTGATCCTGGAAGACCGGCATCACGGTTTCCGGCAGGATGATCATCTGCGGCGCCGGCACGCCGGGCGCGGGCGGCAGGGCCGCCAGTTCCAGGTGGCGCCGGATGCTTTGATCCAGCAGCGCGGGGTCGAATTTCTGCGATTGCTCGATGTTGCCCTGGACCAGCCGCACGTTCAGCGGCTCGCCGCTGGGGGCGGACCAATCGATGCGCGACAGCGGCCAGCCCACGGCAACCAGTGCCAGCGCCACGCCAGCCGACAGTGCACGGCGGCCATCGCGGGCCTGTTTTTGGTCGCCCACCGGCCGCCACAGGCTGGCGATGGCGGCGGCCGCGAACGCCGACACGAACGCCATGCCGTGCACGCCCAGCAGCGGCGCCCAGCCGGCAATGGGGCTGTCGACTTGCGCGTAGCCGATGTTCAGCCACGGGAAGCCGGTAAGCAGTACGGCGCGGACCCATTCGAAGCCGGCCCACAGCGCACCCCAGGCCAGCGTGGCCGACAGCACGCGGGCTGGCGTGGAATCGTGCGCCAACGGCGCATAGCGCCGCGCCAGCGCGCCGGCCGTGGCCGGAAACAGCGCCAGGAAGGCGGACAAGGCCAGCACGGCGGCCACGGCCAGCGGCGCGGCCAGGTCGCCGTAGCGGTGCAGGCTGATGAAGATCCAGTACAGGCCCAGCGCGTAGGTCACGAAGCTGAACAGCCAGCCGCGCGCCCAGGCCTGGCGGGCTGTCGGGGCGTACAGGGTGACGCGGGCGGCCACCGCCAGCGCCAGGATCTGCGTGATGGCCAGCGCCCAATCGGGCAGCGGGCCGGGCGCGAAGGTCAGGGCATGGACGGCGCCCGCCAGCGTCAGGCCGGCGGCACCGCGCAGGAGCCGGCTGCGAGTGCTGCGGGTCATGCGTTGTCAGTGGGGGAAACGTTGCGTGCGGCCGTGCCGCGCTTGACGCGCAGCCAGATGGCGCGGCGCGCGTCACCGCGGGCCACTTCCAGCTTCAGGCCGTCGAATTCGGCGGTATCGCCGCGGCGCGGGATGCGGCCCAGTTGGCCGCCCATCCAGCCGCCGACGCTGTCGTATTCGTCGTCGGGCAGCTGGCAGCCGAACACGTCGTTGAAGTGCGAGATGTCGGTGGCGGCAAGCACGCGCCACTGGTTTTCGCCTTCGGGGAAGATCGAGTCTTCTTCGGTTTCGTCGAATTCGTCTTCGATGTCGCCGACGATCTGTTCCAGCACGTCTTCCATGGTGACCAGGCCCGAGATGCCGCCGTGCTCGTCGATGACGATGGCCTGGTGGTTACGGCTGGCGCGGAACTCGTGCAGCAGCACATTCAGGCGCTTGGACTCGGGAATGAACACGGCCGGGCGCACCAGCGTGCGCACTTCGATGCCGGGTTCCAGCATGCAGCGCAGCAGGTCTTTGGCCAGCAGGATCCCGATGATGTTGTCGCGGTCGCCTTCGTACACGGGGAACCGCGAGTGCGCGGTTTCGATCACCGAGGCCACCAGGTAGGGAATGGGCTGCGTGACGTCGAGCAGGTCCATGCGCGAACGCGGAACCATGATGTCGCCGACGGTGCCCTCGGACACGGCGAGCGCGCCCTTGATCATCTTGTAGGACTCCGCGTCGAGCAGGTCGCGGTCGTGGGCGGCTTCCAGGATGGCCTTGATGCCTTCACGGTCCTCGGGCTCGCGGCGCACAAGGGAAAGCAGGCGGTCTAGAAGGGATTTGGTGGCGGGTTTGGCTGAGCGAGCAGGGGTCGCTTCGGGAGCAGGGTAAGGGTCAGACATCGTCCGGGAGGACAAGTTATGGAGGGGCCAGCATAACCGAAACTGGCGCCTGATTTGTAACGCCGCCCCCGAAAATGAGGGTAACCGACGCGATCTGCGCCTTGTAGGACGACATTTCACGCCGATTTGTCAGGGTTGACCCCAGGCCCGGTATCAGGGGGCCAAATAGGGGTCGGCGATGCCCATACGGGCCAGCGTGGCGGTTTCCAGCGCTTCCATGCGGCGGGCGTCGCGCGCCTTGATGTGGTCGTAGCCCAGCGAATGCAGCACGCCGTGCAGCGTCAGGTGGGCGGCGTGGTCCAGGAGCGCCTTGCGTTGTTCGCGGGCCTCGCGCACCAGCACCGGCACGCACATCACGATATCGCCGCGGGCCACGCCCAGCGGGTCCACGCCGTATTCGAACGTCAGCACGTTGGTCGCGTAGTCGCGCTGGCGGAAATCGCGGTTCAGGCGGCGGCCCTCGGCGGCGCCCACCAGCCGCAGGCTGAGCTCGGCGGCCGAGAATTCGACCAGGCCGTCCTCGGCCGCGGCGGCCAGCGCCCGCTCGGCCCAGCGGCGCAGGCGCCAGCGGGGCAGGCGGGGTTCTTCGACCCCGTACTGGACGGAAAGGGACAGATCAGGCGTCATTTTCGGAAGCGCGGTCGTAGGCGTCGACGATGCGGGCCACCAAGGGGTGGCGCACCACGTCGCGGCTGGTGAAACGGGTGGTGGCGATGCCCTGCACGTCGTGCAGCACCTTGACCGCGTGCGCCAGGCCGCTGTCCTGACCGCGTGGCAGGTCCACCTGCGACGGGTCGCCGGTGATGACGGCCTTGCTGCCAAAGCCGATGCGGGTCAGGAACATCTTCATCTGTTCCGGCGTGGTGTTCTGCGCCTCGTCCAGGATGACGAAGGCGTGGTTCAGGGTGCGGCCGCGCATGTAGGCCAGCGGGGCGATCTCGATGGTCTGCTTTTCGAACAGGCGCTGCACCTTCTCGAAGCCCATCAGGTCGTACAGCGCGTCGTACAGCGGGCGCAGGTAGGGGTCGACCTTCTGCGCCAGGTCGCCGGGCAGAAAGCCCAGGCGTTCGCCGGCCTCGACCGCCGGGCGCGTCAGCACCAGGCGCTGCACGGTGTCGCGTTCCATCGCGTCGATGGCGCAGGCCACCGCCAGCCAGGTCTTGCCGGTGCCGGCCGGACCCACGCCGAAGGTGATGTCGTGCTTGAGGATGTTGTTCAGGTAGTCGCGCTGGCGCGGCGTGCGCGGGCGCAGGTCGCTGCGCTTGGTGCGCAGGGCGATGCCGTCGCTTTCGTCGTCCAGCGCGGGCAGCGGGTCGGCCTCGTGGACCGGCGCTTCCTGCAGCTTGTCTTCCTGGCGGCCCACGCCGATCTCGACCAGCCCCAGCTGGATGTCGTCGACCGACAGCGCGCGGTGCACCGCTTGCTCGTGAAAGCGCCGCAGGACGCGCCCGGCCAGCTCGGCGCGTTCGCCTTCGATGGTGACGCGGCTGCCGCGGCGCGACAGCTTCACGCCCATGCCATCGGCCAGCTGGCGCAGGTTTTCGTCCAGCGGGCCGCACAGATTGGCCAGGTGGGTGTTGTCGCCGTCCAGGGTGACGACGGCGGGCATGCTGCGGCGGGCGCGGGGGCGGGAAGTGGTCATTCGGCCTCTTGGGGAACGCGGTCGACGTCAGCCACCCGGGCGCGCAGCGAATTGGTGTGCGCTTCGGTGATGATGACGTCGACCATTTGTCCGATGAGCCGCGCGGGCGCGGCGAAATTGACGATGCGGTTGTTCTCGGTGCGGCCCATCAGTTCGTTGGGATCGCGGCGCGAGGGGCCTTCGACCAGCAGGCGCTGGCGCGTGCCGACCATGTTGCGGGCGATGGTGGCCGCCTGCTCGTTGATCAGCGCCTGCAGGCGCTGCAGGCGGCGCAGCTTGACGTCTTGCGGCGTGTCGTCGTGCAGGTCGGCCGCCGGCGTGCCGGGACGGCGCGAATACACGAACGAGAACGAGGTATCGAAACCCACGTCTTCGATCAGCTTCATGGTCTTTTCGAAGTCTTCCTCGGTTTCACCCGGGAAGCCCACGATGAAGTCCGACGACAGCGTCAGGTCGGGGCGCGCCGCGCGCAGGCGCCGCACCACCGATTTGAATTCCAGCGTGGTGTAGCCGCGCTTCATTCCCGCCAGCACGCGGTCGCTGCCGGCCTGCACCGGCAAGTGCAGGAACGACACCAGCTTGGGCAGGCGGGCATAGGCGTCCACCATGCGCTGGGTCATTTCCTTGGGGTGCGAGGTCGTGTAGCGGATGCGTTCGATGCCGGGGATCTCGTGCACGTATTCCAGCAGCATGGCGAAATCGGCGATCTCGTCGCTGTCGGCCATGCGGCCGCGGTAGGCATTCACGTTCTGGCCCAGCAGCGTCACTTCCTTGACGCCCTGGTCGGCCAGGTCGGCCACTTCGATCAGCACGTCGTCGAACGGGCGCGAGACTTCTTCGCCGCGCGTGTAGGGCACGACACAGAAGCTGCAGTACTTGCTACAGCCTTCCATGATGGACACGAAGGCCGTGGCGCCGTCGACCCGCGGGGGCGGCATGTTGTCGAACTTCTCGATTTCCGGGAAGCTGATGTCGACCTGCGAACGGCCTTGTTCGCGGCGGCGCTTGATCAGGTCGGGCAGGCGGTGCAGGGTCTGCGGGCCGAACACCACGTCCACATAGGGCGCGCGCTTGACGATGGCCTCGCCTTCCTGGCTGGCCACGCAGCCGCCCACGCCGATCACCAGGTTCGGATTGGTTTTCTTCAGGTGCTGCACGCGGCCCAGGTCGGAAAAGACCTTTTCCTGGGCTTTTTCGCGCACCGAACAGGTGTTGAACAGGATGACGTCGGCGTCTTCCGGGTTGTCGGTCAGTTCGAGCCCCTGGTCGCCGCGCAGCACGTCGGCCATCTTGTCCGAGTCGTACTCGTTCATCTGGCAGCCGAAGGTGCGGATATACAGCTTGCGGGGCGCGCCGGTGGCGGCGTCGGGGGACAGGGCGGCGGCGATGCCGTCGGGCGCCGAGGCGCGCTTGAGGGAAGTTTCTTGCATGATGGTCGCCGTGACGGGTGTAGATCCCGGGGGCAGAAGAAGGGAAAGGCGGAATTTTACCCCTTGCTGCAAATTTCCTTCTTGGATTGGTCACCCGGGGCCGTTACGATAGCTGGCCTTCGCCGATTCCCTTTCCGATAATAATTATCTTTACGTCAACGGTCCGATGACGCCGAATCCTCTCATGCCCCCCGTGGCCGCGCCCACGGCCGTTGCTCCGGCTGCCGCTGCCGACGAATTCCGCAATCCGCTGTCCACCCGCGCGTGGCTGATGGCGGGCGTTCTGTTGGCGCTGGCCGCCGGCGCCAGCGCCCTGTGGATCGATCTGCCGCTGGCGGTCTGGATCCGCCAGTCGGTCAGCGACGGCGTCAATCAATCGTTCGAATGGATCGGCGAACTGGGCGAAAGCGGCCGCTACATCGGCGTGGCGCTGGCGTTCTACATCCTTGGCCTGGTCGGCCTGGCGCGCGGCTGGCGCAACCCGGTGCGCATGAGCTTTGCCAGCATGGCGCGCGGCAGCCTGCTGATGCTGTCCACCATGGCGGTGGGCGGGCTGATCGTGCTGATCCTCAAGCGTTCCGTGGCGCGGGCCCGGCCCGAGCTGTTCTTCGAAAAAGGCATCTATGGGTTGGGCGAATCGTTCTCGCGCGCCCAGCAGTTCAATTCCTTTCCGTCCAGCCACACCTACGCGGCCTTCGCCGTGGCGGTGGTGCTGGGCATCCTGGCGCCGCGCTGGCGCTGGGCGTTCCTGTCGCTAGGAGCGCTGGTCGCCGTCAGCCGCCTGGTCAACCTGGACCACTACCTGTCCGACGTCATGACCGCCGCCGGCATCGCCATCGCCGTCGGCCATCTGCTGGCCCCGCGCATCCTGTGCAGCCGCTACCAGTGGCCGCTGCGGGCGCCCTGGCGCTGGTGGAAAAAAGGCTGAACCGGCCTGCGAGCGGGACCTTCGCCGGAAAAAAAGGCTGCCGTCCTGGCAGCCTTTTTCTTGGGTGGGCGAGATCAACGCCTGCGCGCGGGTCCGTTGCGTGGCGCTCAGGCGAAGGCGACGACCACGCGCCGGTTGGTGCGGCTTTTCTTTTCGATCTTGGTCACCGTGATCGGGCCGATCTCGCCCGTGTTGGCCACGTGCGTGCCGCCGCAAGGCTGGCGGTCCACGCCGGGGATCTCGATGATGCGGATGCGCGCCGTGCCGGCGGGAGGCGCGGCGCCCACCGTGCGCACCAGGTCGGGCTGCGCGGCCAGTTCCTCAGGCGTGATGGCGTTGACGGCCACGTCGGTGCGGGCGTTGATCAGCGCGTTCAGGCGTTCGGTCAGGTCGGCCTTGTCCAGCGTGGATTCGGGCAGGTCGAAATCGATGCGCGCCGAGTCGGGCGAGATGCTGCAGCCGGTGACGGGCGCCGGCACCAGCGACCCCAGCAAGTGCAGACAGGTATGCAGGCGCATCAGCTTGTGGCGGCGCGCCCAGTCGATGGCGACGGTGACGCGGTCGCCCACTTGCGGCAGTGCGGCGCCTTCGGCGAGCACGTGCAGGATGCGGCTGCGATCATCGGCGTAGACCGTGTCGGCCAGCGCCAGCACCTGGCCGTCCGGCAAGGTCAGCGTGCCGCTGTCGCCCGCCTGGCCGCCGCTGCGGGCGTAGCAGACGGTCTGGTCCAGTTCGATGCCTTCGGGGGTGACGGCGGTGACCGTGGCCTCGCACTGCTGCAGATAGGGTTCGTCGTCGAAGCGCTTGATAGGGGCGGTCATGGGGTGTCTCTCGTTCTGTTGTGGGGTGGGGCAGGGCCGGCAGGCGTCAGGGCCTGAACCCTATGTGAGGGTCTTTACGCCCTGGGCGGTTTCAATGCGGGCTTGCAGGCGCGGCGGGCCGTCGGCCTGGTCGATCGTGATCAGGTGATCGGCGCCCAGCCATGCCAGCCCCTGGCGCAGCAAGGCCACGCGCGGATGGGTGCCGGCCAGGGATTGCAGCGTCAGCGCCTGGCGGGGCAGGCTGACACCGGGATAGGCGTCCACGTCCCATTGGATCAAGGTGGGCAGCAGGCCGTCGCCGGCCGTCTGGCCGCCGTCGCGCCACGTGGGCAGGCTGCCGTCGTCCGGCACGGTCAGGCGCCAGCGCAGGTTGCCGCGCGTCATGGGGATGGCGGGCGCGATGCGGTCGGGATGCCGGGCCTGCCAGGCGGACAGATCGTCCGGCGCCGCGACGCGTGCCGCCCAATGCGCCAGGAACGGCCCGTCGGCCAGCCGCGCGCGCAGGGCGGGCTGGTCCAGTCCGAACCAGCGGGGTCGTTGCGGCGCCGGCGCATCCGGGTCGATGGCGATGACTTCCAGGTACACGCCGCCCGCCATGCCCAGCACCCGATTGTGGGTGCCCATGCGCGGATGCGCGCCGCCGCCCGCGGGCGCAATGCCCAGCAGGTCGGCCACATGGCGGGTGCCGCTGTCCAGATCGGCGGCGGCGACGACGAGATGATCGAGGGCGAGTTTCATGGCGCCTATGGTATCGAATACGGGGGACGCCGTACCCGTACACCTGGGCGGGGGCGGTCAGTACAGTGGTGCCAGGAGGCTAGCCAATGCCTGCCGTAACTGCGTTGACGAAATCCTGCCTAGGGCGTAGCCCCGAATTTGGGATATGTCGTGTTGGGTAAGATTTGAGGCCGTTGCGACGTCCGTTCGAGAAAGACCATGTTGGTCAATCAGGTCGTTCAATGTGATTGCCAATTGAGCCTTCACGGTCAGTTCCGTTGCGCATTGCAATCCAAGGTCGTGCAATACGTTCAACGTGCCCGCTTCACGCATGACAGCTACTTCCTGTTGGATTGTTGGAGGAAGACCAGAATATCTTCAAGCTGAATTGCGGGCTATTCGTAGCGACCGCAACTCCTCCGCCCATAAAAAAAACCCGCCGCAATGCGACGGGTTGTTCTTCATGGGCGGAAAGATCAGGCGGCTTCGCCTTCTTCGCCTTCCTTCTTGACCGGCTTGATCAGGTCTTCGCGCTTGACGCCCATCCACATGGCCAGCGCGGCGGCGACGAACACCGACGAGTAGATGCCGAACCAGATGCCGATGGTCAGGGCCATGGCGAAGTAGTGCAGGGTGGGGCCGCCGAAGAACAGCATGGCCAGCACCATCATCTGGGTCGAGCCGTGGGTGATGATGGTGCGCGAGATGGTCTGCGTGATGGCGCTGTTGATGACTTCGTGCACGTCCGCCTTGCGGTACTTGCGGAAGTTCTCGCGGATCCGGTCCATGATGACCACGGATTCGTTCACCGAGTAACCCAGCACCGCCAGCACGCCCGCCAGCACTGACAGCGAGAATTCCCACTGGAAGAAGGCGAAGAAGCCCAGGATGATCACCACGTCGTGCAGGTTGGCGATCACGCCGGCGACGGCGAACTTCCATTCGAAGCGAAAGCCCAGGTACACCATGATGCCGATGACCACGACCAGCAGTGCCATCAGGCCGTTGTGCAGCAGTTCCTGGCCCACCTGCGGGCCCACGAACTCGACCCGGCGCAATTCCACCCCCTGGTCCGCGGTCTTCAGGGCGGCCATGACGGTCTCGCTCTGGGTGGCGGACGTCTGGCCTTCCTGCAGGGGCAGGCGGATCATGACGTCGTGCGAGGTGCCGAAGTTCTGCACCTGGAAGTCGGTGTAGCCCAGCTTGGAGACCACGCCGCGCACGCTTTCAAGCTGCGCCGTCTGGGCGTAGTTGACTTCCATGACCGTGCCGCCGGTGAATTCGATCGACAGGTGGAAACCGCGCGTGAGAATGAAGAAGACCGCCGCCACGAAGGTGACGAGGCTGATGATGTTCAGCACCAGCGCGTGGCGCATGAACGGGATGGTGCGGTGAATCCGGAAAAATTCCATTTTTTGCCCTGGCTTGTCGGTGGCGGGCGGCGTGGCCGCCCGCACTCATGTTCAGTTGGTCTTCGGCTTCCAGACTTCGCCGATGGAAATCGACGTGAGCTTCTTCTTGCGGCCGTACCAGAGGTTGGCCAGCGCGCGCACGCCCACGACGGACGAGAACATCGAGGTCAGGATGCCCAGGCAATGCACCACCGCGAAGCCGCGGATGGGGCCGGAACCGAATGCCAGCAGGGCCAGGCCGACAATCAGCGTGGTGAGGTTGGAGTCGAGAATGGTGCCCCACGCGCGTTCGAAACCGTGGTGGATCGCCTGTTGTGGCGACGCCCCGGCGCGTAGTTCTTCCCGTATCCGCTCGTTGATCAGCACGTTCGAGTCAATGGCCATGCCCAGTGTCAGCGCGATAGCCGCGATGCCTGGCAGCGTCAGCGTAGCCTGCAGCATCGACAGCAGGGCCAGCAGCAGCAGCACGTTCAGGGTCAGGCCGACGGTGGAGAACACGCCGAACAGGTGGTAGTAGACGATGATGAAGATGGCGATGGCCAGGAAGCCGTACAGCGTCGAATGGAAGCCCTTCGAGATGTTGTCGGCGCCCAGGCTCGGGCCGATGGTGCGTTCTTCGATGATCGACATCGGCGCGGCCAGCGCACCGGCGCGCAGCAGCAGGGCGGTGTCGGCGGCTTCTTCGGAACTCATGCTGCCCGAGATCTGCACCTGGCCGCCGGCGATTTCGCTGCGGATGACGGGGGCCGTCACGACCTCGCCCTTGCCGTTCTCGAACAGCAGGATGGCCATGCGCTTGCCGATGTTGTCGCGGGTGACGTCGCGGAAGATGCGGGCGCCCTTGGAATCCAGCGTCAGGTGGACGGCGGCCTGCTGGGTCTGCGAGTCGCGGCCGGGCTGGGCGTCCTGCAGGTTTTCACCGGTCAGGACGACCTGGCGGCGCACCAGGATGGGGCGGCCGTCGCGGTCGGAATAGCGTTCCAGGCCGAATGGCACCGAGCCGCCCAGCAGCGCGGCTTGCGCGGCGGGGGAATCGTCGACCATGCGGATTTCCAGCGTGGCGGTGCGGCCCAGCAGTTCCTTGGCCTTGGCCACGTCCTGCACGCCGGGCAACTGCACCACGATGCGGTCCGAACCCTGTTGCTGGATGACCGGTTCGGCCACGCCCAGTTCGTTGATCCGGTTGTGCAGCGTGTTGATGTTCTGCTTCAGGGCCGAGTCCTGCACGCGGGTGACCGCGGCCGGGTTCAGCGCGCCCATCAGCAGCAGCTTGCCGTTTTCTTCGCTTTCGGTGAATTCCAGGTCAGGCAGGCGGGTGCGCAGCGTCGAGATGGCGCGGTCGCGGTCCTGCGCGTTGGCGAAGGTGGCGGCCACGCCCATGCCCGAGCGTTCGACGCCGGCCACGTTGACCTTCTGGTCGCGCAGCACCGAGCGCACGTCGGCGGCCAGGGAATCGTAGCGGGCGGTCAGGGCGCCCTGCATGTCCACTTGCAGCAGGAAGTGCACGCCGCCGCGCAGGTCCAGGCCCAGGTACATGGGCTTGGGGGCGAACCAGCCCATTGCGCGCATCCAGGTGGGCGAGGCGGGCAACAGGTTCAGCGCCACGGTGTAGTGGGGGTCGCCCTGGACGGTATTGAGGGATTTGTCGATCAGGTCGCGCGCCTGCAGTTGCAGGTCGGTCGACGTGAAGCGGGCGCGCACGGTGCCGAGCGTGCCGTTCTGTTCGTAGTAGACCCCTTCGTTGGGGATCTTGGCGTCGGCCAGTACCTGCTCGACCCGGCTCAGCATGGCCGTATCCACCTTGATGGTGGCCTTGGCGCTGGAAACCTGGACGGCGGGGGACTCGCCGTAGAAATTGGGAAGCGTATAGAGCAGGCCAATAAAGACCGCAATCAGGACCGTAATGTACTTCCAGAGGGGATAGCGGTTCATTGCCGGCTACTTCATGTAAGAGTGATGAAAGGGCCGCCCGGGCGACAGGCGCGGCGGGCGGCGGAGCGGCGCCGCCGAACCCTGGGGCCCGGCGGCGCTCCTATGGGACGCTTACAGGGCCTTGATGGTTCCCTTGGGCAGAACGGTCGAGACCGACGATTTCTGCATGATGATCTCGACCGGCTTGTCGGCCAGTTCGGACACTTCGACGGTGACGTAGCTGTCGTTCACCTTGGTGACCTTGCCCAGCATGCCGCCGGCGGTGACGACTTCGTCGCCCTTGGCCAGGGCGGCGATCAGATTGCGGTGTTCCTTCTGGCGCTTCATCTGGGGACGGATCATCAGGAAGTAGAGGATCACGAACATCAGGATGATGGGCAGCATGCCCATCAGCGCGTTGCCTTCGGGGGCTGCCTGGGCCACGACGAGGCTGGCGGTATCGATAGCGGACATGTAATTCTCCTGCGTATAGTCTGTTTGGGTTTGTTTGTATCGAGCTGTCGTCGATCTTGTTCTGCGCCCATCCCCGCGCGAGCCATGGATAGGGCAAGCCGACTATTGTAGCTAGGTTTAAGGCCCCCACGCCGCGCGCACTTTGTGCGCTAGCTGCCCCCCGAGGGGGCTGCCCCGCCTTGGGGCGGCCCGGCGGCGGGGCGGCTGTTCTAGCGCGGGTCTTGGCGCTGCGCGCGCCCGCTTTTCACTCGGGCGTGGCACCGTCTGGGATTCTATTCCACCCCGCGCGCCCGGTCGGCGGCAAACTGGGCGCGCCAGGCGTCGAAGCGGCCTTCGGCGATGGCTTCCCGCATTTCCTTCATGATGGTCAGGTAGAAGTGCAGGTTGTGCAGCGTATTCAGGCGCGCGCCGGTGATTTCGTTGGCGCGCTGCAGGTGGTGCAGGTAGGCGCGCGAAAAGTGCGCGCAGGTGTGGCATTCGCAGCTGGGGTCCAGCGGGCGGGTGTCGTCGCGATACTTGGCGTTGCGGATCTTGACGTCGCCAAAGCGGGTGAACAGCCAGCCGTTGCGCGCGTTGCGGGTCGGCATGACGCAGTCGAACATGTCCACGCCGCGGCTCACGCCCTCGACCAGGTCTTCCGGCGTGCCCACGCCCATCAGGTAGCGCGGCGCCTGGGCCGGCAGCTTGGGCGTGACGTGCGCCAGGATGCGCATCATGTCTTCCTTGGGCTCGCCCACCGACAGGCCGCCGATGGCGTAGCCATGAAAGCCGATGTCCTGCAGGCCGGCCAGCGACTCGTCGCGCAACGCCTCGTACATGCCGCCCTGGACGATGCCGAACAGCGCGTTCGGGTTTTCCAGGCGGTCGAATTCCTCGCGCGAACGGCGCGCCCAGCGCAGCGACATGCGCATGGACCGGGCGGCCTCTTCGACGGTGGCGGGCCGGCCGTCGATTTCATAGGGCGTGCACTCGTCGAACACCATGACGATGTCCGAATTCAGCGAACGCTGGATGCGCATGGATTCTTCGGGCGTGAGGAACAGGCGCGCGCCGTCGATAGGCGAGGCGAACTTGACGCCTTCCTCGGTGATCTTGCGCATGCCTTGCAGGCTGAACACCTGAAAACCGCCCGAATCCGTCAGGATGGGCTTGTCCCACTGCATGAAGCCGTGCAGGCCGCCGTGCTTTTCCATGATTTCCGTGCCCGGGCGCAGCCACAGGTGGAAGGTGTTGCCCAGCACGATCTGCGAGCCGATCTCCTTGAGCTCGTGCGGCATCATGGCCTTGACGCTGCCATAGGTGCCCACGGGCATGAAGATGGGCGTTTCCACCACGCCGTGGTTCAGCGTGATGCGGCCGCGGCGGGCGCCGCCGTCGGTGGCGAGCAGTTCGAAATTCAGTCCGGTCATGGGGCAGGGGATTCGATGAACATGGCGTCGCCATAGCTGAAGAAGCGGTAGCGCTGGGCCACGGCGTGGGCATAGGCGCGGCGGATCGGCTCGACGCCGGCCAGCGCCGACACCAGCATCAGCAAGGTCGACTGGGGAAGATGGAAGTTGGTGACCAGGGCGTCGACGACGCGGTACGGGTAGCCAGGGGTGATGAACAGGCGGGTGTCGCCCTGGGCGGCGGCCAGCGGCAGGCCGGGGGCCGTGCGGCCTTCGGTCTGCGCGGCGGCGGATTCCAGGGCGCGCACGCTGGTGGTGCCCACCGCGATGACGCGGCCGCCCTTGGCGCGGGCCGCGGCGATGGCGTCCACGGCGGCCTGCGGCACGGTGAACCACTCGGCGTGCATGATGTGGTCGGCCAGGTTGTCCACGCGCACGGGCTGGAAGGTGCCGGCGCCCACGTGCAGGGTGACGAAGGCGCGGTCCACGCCCAGCGCGGCCAGGCGGTCCAGCGTGGGCTGGTCAAAGTGCAGGCCGGCGGTGGGGGCGGCGACGGCGCCGGGTTCGCGGGCGTAGACGGTCTGGTAGCGGTCGTCGTCGCCCGCGTCGGCCTCGTGCGTGATGTAGGGCGGCAGCGGCGTGGCGCCGTGCGCATCCAGCAGGTCCAGCACCGGGCCGGGAAAGCGGATGTCGAACAGTTCGCCTTCGCGGCCTAGCACGGTGGCGTCGAAGGCGTCGGCCAGGCGCAGCACCATGCCGGGGCCGGGCGACTTGCTGGCCCGCACGTGCGCCAGGGCGCGGTCGGTGTCGGTGATGCGTTCGACCAGCACTTCGATCTTGCCGCCCGTGGCCTTGTGGCCGGCCAGGCGCGCCTTGATCACGCGGGTGTCGTTGAACACCAGCAGGTCGCCGGGGCGCAGCAGCCCTTCCAGGTCGGCGAAGCGGCGGTCATGGAGCTGGCTGGCGCCGTCCAGGTGCAGCAGCCGGCTGCCCGTGCGCTGGGCGGCGGGCGTCTGCGCGATGAGCTCGGGCGGCAGCTCGTAGTCGAAGTCGGAAACGGTAAGGGCTTGCACGGGATATCGGTATCAGGGGGCGGGCGTGGCGAAGGTCGCAGCAAGGGCGCCGGGCCGCCGGCAATGGGGCGGCGAAAAAACGAGCCAGGCCCGGGGGCCGGCTCTGGGGCAACTCGCTATTGTAAAGGGGCTGGGAAAAAGGGCGGTTGGCCGGGGCGGCCAGGCCCGATTCAGCGTCCGCCGCGCCAGCCCAGCCGGCGCGAGCAATCGGCCGCCGCCGCCGCCAGCGCGCGCAGCGGCGCGCCGTCCGACGACAGGTCGAAGCCGCCGTGCAGGCCCAGGCCGGTGATGGCCCCGGCCAGTTGGCCCTGGGCGTCCAGCACCGGCAGCGCGGCCGAGTCGATGCCGTGCAGCAGGTGGCCGCTGACGCAGGCATAGCCACGTTCGCGGGTGGCGAGCCAGCGCCGCCGCAGGACGGCGGCAGGGTCGGCGATATCGGCCTTGGCCAGGGCGGGGTCGGCGGGATCGCCCAGCAGGCCCGCCGGGTCGGCGCCCTGGCGCTGCGCCGCGTCCCATTCCGCCAGGGCGCGCGGCAGCGCCAGCGCCTCGGGCAGCCAGGCCGCGAAGACGCGTCCGGTGGCGCTGTTGAGCAGCGGCAGCACCGAGCCGACCCGCACGTTCACCGTGACGGGCAGGCGGGCGTCGCGCCATTGCACGATGGTGGGGCCGTGCTGGCCCCAGACGGAAATGAAGACGGTCTGGCCGATAGCCGCGCTCAGGTCTTCCAGGCAACCGGCCGCCAGTTTCACGAAATCCACCTCGGCCAGCGCGGCCAGGCCCGTGTGCAGGGCCTGCGGCCCCAGCCGGTAGCGGGCGCTGGCGGGGTCCTGCTCGACATAGCCGCGCCGTTCCAGCGACACCAGGTAGCGGTGCGCCTTGGCGCGCGGCATGTCCAGGCTGCGGCCCAGTTCCGACACCGACACGGCGCCGCCCAGCTCGGCCAGCCGGGTCAGGACGTCCAGGGCGATTTCGGCGGACTGGATCCCGGTGCTGCTCTCTGTTGACATCAGTTCGTCTCTTATTAGAATACGTGTATCACTAAAAAATACATCAGCGCGCCGCCGCGGACAAATACGGAGACAACCATGAAGCTGTCCATCTTCTCGGTACAAGATCATTACCCCGACCAGCCCCGCAGCCTGGGCCAGCTGTACAGCCAGGTGCTGGAGCAGGCCCGCCAGGCCGAACAGTGGGGGTACGACACCTTCTGGGTGGCCGAGCACCACTTCCATGAGTACGGCGCGGTGCCCAATCCGGCGGTGTTCCTGGCGGCGCTGTCGCAGCAGACGACGCGCCTGCGGCTGGGCACGGCGATTTCGATCCTGACCTTCCACAACCCGCTGACGGTGGCGGAAAACTATGCCTTGGTGGATCAGCTTTCGCAAGGCAGGCTGTCGCTGGGCGTGGGCTCGGGCTACCTGAAGCATGAATTCGAGGGTTACGACGTCGACCCCGCCATCAAGCGCGAGCGCTTCGACGAAAACCTGATGCTGGTCGAGCGCCTGCTGTCCGGCGAACGGGTCAGCCACGAAGGCAAGTTCAATCGCATCCACGAGGTCCGGCTGAACGTGCAGCCGGTGCAGCAGCCGGTGCCCGTCTACGTGGCCATCCTGCGCCGCGAGGCCGCCTACCACGTGGGCCGCCAGGGGCGCCGCATGCTGTTCGTGCCCTACGCCGCGGTCGACAACTTCGAAGAGATCGGCCTGATGATGCAGGACTACCGCCGCGGGCTGGCCGAAGCCGGCATCGAAGACGCCGCCGGCATGGCGGCCGTGGCGCTGCACACCCATGTGGCCGCCACCGACGACGAGGCCCGCGAACGCGCCGCCCGCGCTTTTGACCTGTATGTGGAAACGCGCCTGTACGCCCGCAAGCAGGTCTACGACGACATCATCGCCAGCGGCCTGTCGCTGTTCGGCTCGCCCCGCACCGTGGCCGACAAGCTCGCGCGGCTGGCCGACATGGGCCTGGACCACGTGATGAGCCTGCACAATTTCGGCCTGATGCCGCAGGACCGGGTGCTGGATTCGATGCGGCGCCTGATGGACGAGGCCGTGCCGCTGTCGGGCGTGCGCGGGGCCGCCGTCCAGCCGGCCTGACGGCGGTACGCGTGCCTTCCCTGGCGCGCACGCCGTTGCCTGCAAGACCGTCCCGCCCTCGCCGAACCGCCGGAGCCCCCCATGACCTGCGCTACCCTTGATCTCAGCCCCGTTCGCCTGCGGCAGGCGCTGGGGCGCTACGCCACCGGCGTCACGGTGGTGACCGCCGCCGGCGCCCAGGGCCCCATCGGCCTGACGGTCAATTCCTTCGCCCCGGTGTCGCTGGACCCGCCGCTGGTGCTCTGGAGCCTGCGCCGCGCCAGCATGCATTACGACGATTTCATGGCGCAGGGCGGCTTTGCCATCCATGTGCTGGGGGCGCCGCAACGCGACCTGGCACGGGTGTTTTCGCAGCCGGTGGCCGACCGTTACGCGGGGCTGGACTGGTATGTGGGGCAGGACGGCATTCCCATGTTCGATGCCTGCGCCGCGCGCTTCGAGTGCGCCACCCGCCAGGTGCTGGAAGTGGGCGACCACGCCGTGCTGATCGGCGAGGTGCTGCGCCTGCACGCGCCGGACGACGATGGCGGGGCGCTGGTTTTCCATAAGGGCGCTTTCCTGCCGCAAGCGGGGGTTCCCGTCGTATAACGCTTTCACGCCGTAGCGGATCGGCAAGACGCATAACGATATCCGCGCCCCAAAGGAGACGACGCATGACCCCCCGTTGCACATTGAAGGCCGCGTTGGCGGCCCTGCTGGTCGCGGCCGCCGCACCCGCGCTGGCCCAGGTGAAGATCGGCGCCACCCTGTCCACCACCGGCCCCCAGGCCTCGCTGGGCATCCCTGAACGCAACACCATCAGTCTGCTTCCCACGGAAATAGGCGGCGTGAAGGTGGAATACGTGGTGCTGGACGACGCGTCCGATACCACGCGGGCGGTCAGCAATTCGCACAAGCTGATTTCCGAGAACAAGGTCGACCTGATCGTCGGCTCGACCACCACCCCCAACACCATGGCCATGCTGGACACGGTGGCCAGCGGCGCCACGCCGGTGATCACGCTGGCGTCGTCGGCCCGCCTGATCGACCCGGTGGACGACAAGCGCCGCTGGGTCTTCAAGACGCCGCATTCCGATTCCCTGATGGCCGAAGGCATCGCCCGCCATGCCGCCGCCAACGGCGTCAAGAAGCTGGCCTTCATCGGCTTCAACAACGCCCTGGGCGAAACCTTCTGGGTGGAAGTGGAAAAGGCGGCCAAGCAGCACGGCATCGAGATCGTGGGCCGCGAAAGCTTCGCGCCCACCGACACGTCGGCCGTGGCGCAGACCCTGAAGCTGGTGGGCGCCGCTCCGGACGCCGTGGTGGTGGGCGCGTCCGGCACGCCGGCCGCGATGCCGGCCCGGGCGCTGCGCGAGCGCGGCTACCAGGGCAAGATCTATTTCAACCACGGCGTGGCCAACAACGACTTCCTGCGGGTGTGCGGCACGGCCTGCGACGGCGCCTGGGTGCCGGTGGGGCCGGTGATGGTGGCCGACCTGCTGCCCGAGAGCAATCCGGTCAAGGCCACGGCGCAGGCCTTCGCCAAGAAATATGAGGCCGCCAACGGCCCTGGCAGCGTGTCCCTGTTCGCCGCCTATACCTGGGACGTGGGCTTGCTGCTGCAGCAGGCCATCCCCGTGGCGTTGAAGTCGGCCAAGCCGGGCACGCCGGAATTCCGTGCGGCGCTGCGTGACGCGCTGGAAAACGTGAAGAACCTGCCGACCGCCACCGGCGTGGTCAACATGAGCGCCACCGACCACAACGGCCTGGACGAACGCGCGCTGGTCATGGCGACCGTGGCGGGCGGCAAGTGGAAACTGCAGTAGCCGCCACCCGTAACCGTCCCAGGTTTTGTATGCTCTCGGTTTCGCGAGGCAAGGCAACCAGGTGGACAGGGCATGACAGGATCAGGGAAAAAGCGGTGGAGCGGGCCGGCGCGATGGCTGGCTGGCGGGTTGCTGGCCCTGGCCGCCGGCAATGCCTGCGCGCAGGTGCCCGGCCTGCCGCCCAGCGTGGTCAACGCCTGGAAGGCCACCAAGCTTCCTGACAGCGCCTTGTCTCTGGTGGTGCAAGAGGTCGGCGGCCCGCGGCTGGCGACCCTGAACGCCAAAGAAGCCCGCAACCCGGCATCGGTGATGAAACTGGTCACCACCTGGGCGGCGCTGTCCGAACTGGGGCCCAACTACGTCTGGCGCACCGATTTCATGACCGAGCCGGGCGCGCGGCCGGACGCCCGCGGCGTGTTGCCCGGTCCGCTGTACCTGCGCGCCGGCGGCGACCCGCAATTCCTGATGCAGGACCTGTGGGCGCTGCTGCGCGAATTGCGCCTGCGCGGGGTCAAGCAGATCAACGACCTGGTGATCGACCGCAGCATCTTCGGCCAGGTCGCGACCGACCCCGGCGCTTTCGACGGCGCGCCCGACCGCGCCTACAACGCCAGCCCCGACGCGCTGATGGTGGGCTTTGGCGCCGTGCGCATCCTGTTCAGCCCCGATCCGGCCGCCAATAAATGGGTGCCGCTGATCGACCCGCCGTTGCCCGGCCTGAAGATCGAAGGCAAGGTGGACTGGAGCGATGTGCGCTGCCCCGGCGCGCCCGTGGTCCAGACCGACCCCGTCATCACCCAGCAGGGCGTGACCCTGCGGGTCAGCGGCAAGGTGGCCGGTTCCTGCGGCGAATTCAGCCTGTATCGCCTGGCGCTGTCGCAGAACGACTACGCCACCGAAGTCTTCCGCATGCTCTGGAAGGAACTGGGCGGCACCTTCAAGGGCCAGGTGCGCACGGGCGTGGTGCCCGGCGACGCCGTGGTGCTGGCCTCGCATGATTCGCCGACCCTGGCCGAAGTGATCCGCCAGATCAACAAGCGCAGCAACAACGTCATGGCGCGCACGCTGCTGTTGACCCTGGGCGCCGAGCGCGGCCGTCGCCCGGCGACGGTGATCAGCAGCGAGACCGTGGCCAAGGGCCTCCTGGCCAAGCAGGGCCTGGACATGCCGGAACTGGTGATCGACAACGGCGCCGGCCTGTCGCGCGAGGCGCGGGTGTCCGCCGACAGCCTGGCGTCGATGCTGACCGTGGCCTGGAACTCGCCGGTCATGCCCGAGTACATTTCATCCTTCGCGATTGCCGGCGTCGACGGCACGGTGCGCCGCCGCCTGAAGGGCGACGGCATTGCCGGCATGGCCCACCTGAAAACCGGGTCGCTGCGCGACGTGCGCTCGATCGCAGGCTATGTGCTGGGGGCCAGCGGCAAGCGCTTCGTCGTGGTGAGCATCGTCAACCACGAACAGGCGGGCGCCGTGCGGGCGTTCGACGACGCCCTCATCGCCTGGCTGGCTGAACAATAGCGCGGGCAGGGTGGGCGCGCCGCGGCGCGCCCACCCGCCGCGTTTCCCATAAACCGATTACGATTCTCAGGCGCGCACCGCGTGACGGTGGCGCCTGAGGCGAAACACCCTGTCTATCAATAATTCTGGAGATTTACGCACATGCCCGTGCACGAAATCCGCCATCCGCTGATCCGCCACAAGCTCGGGATCATGCGTCGCGCCGACCTCAGTACCAAGAGCTTCCGTGAACTGTCGCAGGAAGTGGGCGCGCTGCTCACTTATGAAGCGTCCAAGGACCTGCCGCTGGCGCCCGCCACGGTCGAAGGCTGGTGTGGCTCGGTGCAGGTCGAGAAGATCGCCGGCAAGAAAGTCACCGTGGTGCCCATCCTGCGCGCCGGCATCGGCATGCTGGACGGCGTGCTCAGCCTGATCCCCGGCGCCAAGGTCAGCGTGGTGGGCGTGGCCCGCAACGAAGAAACCCTGGAAGCCCACACCTACCTGGAACGCCTGGTGGGCGAACTGGACCAGCGCCTGGCCCTGATCGTCGACCCGATGCTGGCGACCGGCGGCTCGATGGTCGCCGCGATCGACCTGCTCAAGCGCGCCGGTTGCAAGGAAATCCGCGCGCTGGTGCTGGTGGCCGCGCCGGTCGGCATCGACGCGGTGCTGTCCAAGCACCCGGATGTGCATATCTACACGGCATCCATCGACGACGGCCTGAACGAGCACGGCTACATCATGCCGGGCCTGGGCGACGCCGGCGACCGCATCTTCGGCACCACGCAAAAGACGGAATGATGCCGTCGGTCCGGGGCCGGTTCGCCGTGGCCCCGGCCTGCTTTCATCGATGGGGCCTCAAGCACCGAGGGGGCCCAGGCGGAACAGGTTGACGCGTCCCGAACGGGACGGGCCCTAGGCCGCCAGCCGCTGCGGCGCCCCTTCCAGGTGTTCGCCAAACCAATGCAATGACTGTGCCAGTCCGGCCACTTCGCCCACGATCAAGAGGGCGGGGGACCGGATGGCATGGGCGCGCGCCAGTTGCGGCAAGTCCTGCAACGAACCCGACAGCACCCGCTGTTCGGGGCGGCTGCCGTTTTCGACCAGGGCGAATGGCGTCTGCGGCGCACGGCCGTGGCGTATCAGGCGCTGCGTCAGCAGCTCCAGCTGCCCCACCCCCATATAGAAGGCCAGGGTCTGCTTTTCGCGGGCCAGTGCCGGCCAATCCAGGTTGTCTTCGTCTTCGCGGCAGTGCGCCGTCACCAGGCGCACGGACTGGGCGTGTTCGCGGTGCGTCAGCGGAATGCCGGCGTAGGCCGCACAGGCCAGCGCGGCGGTGATGCCGGGCACGACCTCGTAGCGCACGCCGTGGGCGCGCAGGTGTTCGAGTTCCTCGCCGCCACGGCCAAAAATGAACGCGTCCCCGCCTTTCAGGCGTACCACCCGGCGGCCGGCGCGCGCGTGTTCGACCAGCAGCGCATGAATGCGCGCCTGCGTGGCGTGATGGTCTTCGCCCGGCAGCTTGCCCACCGAAATGCGTTCGGCATCGCGGCGCGCCAGCGACATGATGTCATTGCTGACCAGGCGGTCGTACAGAATCACATCGGCTTCGTTCAGCGCGCGCAGCGCCTTCAGCGTCAAGAGGCCGGGGTCGCCGGGGCCGGCGCCCACCAGCACGACGCTGCCTTCGACCGGCGCCAGCGGCTGGGCCAGCGCGGCGTTCAGGGCGGCCTCGGCCGCCTCGGGTTGCTGCTGGCGCAGCAGGCCGGCCACGGGGCCGTCCAGCAGCCAATCGTAGAAGCGGCGGCGCGCGCCCAGGTCGGGGTGGCCGGCGCGGATGCGTTGGCGGTAGCGTTCGGCCAACCCGGCCAGGTGGCCCAGGGTGTGGTCGAACAGGGATTCGATGCGTTCGCGCAGGCGCCGCGCCAGCACCGGGGCCACGCCCGACGACGAAATGGCGACGATGACGGGCGAACGGTCGACGATGGACGGCACCTGGAACGACGACAGTTCGGGGTCGTCCACCACGTTGCTGAAAATTCGGCGGGACTGGGCGGCCTCGGACACGGCGGCATTGACGCCGCGGTCGTCGGTGGCGGCAACCACCAGCCACACGCCATCGACCCATGCCGGGTCGAACGGGCCGGGCAGGTGGCGGATGCGGCCCTGGGCCAGCAGATCCGCCAGGGCGGGTGTCAGGTCCGGCGCGCCGACGGCCACGTCGGCGTGGGCTTCCAGCAAGGCCAGCGTCTTGCGCTCGGCCACGGCGCCGCCGCCCACGACCAGCACGGGCCGGTCTTTCAGGTCGGCAAAAATCGGGAAAAGCTTCATTACGCAGCCTCGGGCGCACCCGGCAGAAGGTCAGTCGATCATAGGGATGGGGTTTCATCCCCACAACTTCTGATTTCTTGAATCCATATAGCCATAACTTATTTGGCACGCCCGTCCAGCGTGCCTGCCGGGGTAGCTCATGCAAGTTCCATGCCCAGGCGCAGGACGCGGGGCTGGCTGGGGCAGCGGCTGACCAGGGTGCGAAAAATCGCACGTCGATGGTGCACCGCCGCATGGCCGGCGCACCAAAGTGGATCACTCGGGGCGGCACGGCCGGTTGCGTGAGGCCTGCGAGTTTGTGGGATCGCCCCCCTCAAAACCAGCACCGGCGCGGGTCACCAACGCATCGAGCGTCGCCGGAATCGAGTTGGCACAGCGATTGCTTAAGGGTTCATGGGGGCGCCGCATGCGGCTCGCCCACGCCAAGCGCCGCGATTCGCGGCAGGGAACAACGACGTTCCGCAGCGCCGACGGGTTGTTCCCGCAAGGCGCGCGGGACGTTTTTTTTTGCCAGGAGCCCCGTATGACGCAACCGAAGACGCCTGTGAAACCCCTTCTGTCCGACGCCGCCTGCGGTTCGGCCAGCCCCGCCAGCAGTGGCCGCCGCCAATGGCTGGCCGGCACCGCGCGGGCGGTGGCGGGCGCCAGCCTCCTGTCGCTGGTCGATCCCCTGGTGCGGGCCGGCGCCTGGGCCGCGGGCAGCGATGCGCCCGAGAAGCCCGAGGTCAAGATCGGCTTCATTCCGTTGACCGACTGCGCGTCTGTCGTCATGGCGTCGGTGCTGGGCATCGACAAGAAGCATGGCGTCACCATCACGCCGTCCAAGGAAGCGTCCTGGGCGGCGGTGCGCGACAAGCTGCTCAACGGCGAGCTGGACATGGCCCACGTGCTCTACGGCCTGATCTATGGCGTGCAGATGGGCGTGGGCGGGGCGAAGAAGGACATGGCCGTGCTGATGAACCTGAACCAGAACGGCCAGGCCATCACGCTGTCGAACAAGCTGCTGCAGGCCGGCGCGCGCGACGGCGAATCGCTGGCCAAGGTCATGGCGTCCGACAAGCGTGAATACACCTTCGCCCAGACCTTCCCGACCGGCACGCACGCGATGTGGCTGTATTACTGGCTGGCTGCGTACGGCATCGATCCGATGAAGGACGCCAAGGTCATCACCGTGCCGCCGCCGCAGATGGTCGCCAACATGCGGGTGGGCAATATGGATGGCTACTGTGTGGGCGAGCCCTGGGGCGCCCGCGCCATCCTGGACAAGATCGGCTTCACGGCCGTGACCACCCAGGCCATCTGGACCGACCACCCCGAAAAGGTGCTGGGCACCAGCGCCGACTTCGTGGCGCGCAACCCGAATACGGCGCGCGCGGTGACCGCCGCTATCCTGGAAGCGGGCAAATGGATCGACGCCTCGCCGGCCAACCGCCAGAAGACCGCCGAGACCATCGCCGCCAAGTCCTACGTCAACACCGACGCCAGCGCCATCGTGGGCCGCATGCTGGGCCAGTACGACGACGGCCTGGGCAAGCAGTGGAACGACGAGCACGCGATGCGCTTTTCGGGTGACGGCGCGGCCAACTTCCCGTACCTGAGCGACGGCATGTGGTTCCTGACCCAGCACAAGCGCTGGGGCTTGCTGAAGGATCACCCCGACTACCTGGCCACGGCGCGCCAGGTCAACCGCATCGATATCTACAAGCAGGCCGCCCAGGCCGCCGGCATTGCGCTGCCTGCCAGCGACATGCGTACGTCCAAGCTGATCGACGGCGTGGTGTGGGACGGCAGCAATCCGGCGGCCTACGCCGACGGTTTCAAGGTCAAGGCCTGAGCGCCGGTTCGCGATAAGGAGCAACACCATGTCTAGCGTGACGAATAGGGAAGGGGGCGCCTTGGCGGGCGGCACCGCGGGGGCGGCCATGGCCGGGGGCGCCTTGGCCGGGACCGCCGCGACGGCAGGCGCAGGCGCCCGTGCCAGGCTCTGGGCAGACGCCGGGCGCGACTACCTGGAAGCCGCGCTGCGCGCCGTGGTCGGCCCGGTGGCCGGCTTCGCGCTGTTCGTGCTGGTGTGGCAGGTGGTGGCCATGCGCATTCCCGAGATTCCCACGCCGGGGGTGACCTGGCAGGCGGCCGTCACCTTGTTTGCCGACCCGTTCTACGACAACGGCCCGAACGACAAGGGCATCGGCTGGAACCTGCTGGCGTCCTTGCAACGGGTGGGCATCGGCTTCGGGCTGGCCGCGCTGATCGGCATTCCCGTGGGCTTCGCCATCGGCCGCTATGCGCCGGTGCGCGCCATGTTTTCGCCCATCGTGAGCCTGCTGCGGCCCGTGTCGCCGCTGGCGTGGCTGCCGCTGGGCCTGTTGCTGTTCAAGGCCGCGAACCCGGCGGCCATCTGGGCGATTTTCATCTGTTCGATCTGGCCCATGATCATCAACACCGCCGTCGGCGTGTCGCGCGTGCCGCAGGACTACCTGAACGTGGCGCGGGTGCTGAACCTGTCGGAATGGAAGGTCACCACCAAGGTGCTGCTGCCGGCGGTGCTGCCCTACATGCTGACCGGCGTGCGGCTGTCGATCGGTACCGCGTGGCTGGTGATCGTGGCCGCCGAGATGCTGACGGGCGGCACCGGCATCGGCTTCTGGCTGTGGGACGAATGGAACAACCTGAAGGTCGAACACATCGTCATCGCCATTTTCGTGATCGGCATCGTCGGCCTGATCCTGGAAACGCTGCTGGTCGCGCTGGCCCGCCGCTTCACCTACACCGAGGAATAGCGCCATGAAGAAATTCGTACGCATCGAACGCGTGGGCCAGACGTTCACCACCCGCAAAGGCGCTTTCGTGGCGCTGCGCGATATCGACCTGACTGTCGAGCAGGGCGAATTCATCACGCTGATCGGCCACTCGGGCTGCGGCAAGTCCACCTTGCTGAACCTGATTGCCGGCCTGACGCGACCCACCCGCGGCGTGCTGCTGTGCGCCGAGCGCGAGATCACCGGGCCCGGCCCGGACCGCGCGGTGGTGTTCCAGAACCATTCGCTGCTGCCCTGGCTGACGTGTTTCCAGAACGTGCACCTGGCGGTGGAGCGGGTCTTTGGCGCCACCGAAAAGCGCGCCCAGCTGGCCGAGCGCACCCGCGCGGCGCTGGATCTGGTGGGCCTGCTGCCTGCCCAGAACAAGCTGCCGCGCGAGATATCCGGCGGCATGAAGCAGCGCGTGGGCATCGCCCGCGCCCTGGCGATCGAACCCGGCGTGCTGTTGATGGACGAACCGTTCGGCGCCCTGGATGCGCTGACCCGCGCCCATCTGCAGGACGAGCTGCTCAAGATCGTGGCCAAGACGCGCACCACCACCATCATGGTCACGCACGACGTCGACGAGGCCGTGCTGCTGTCGGACCGCATCGTCATGCTGACCAACGGGCCGGCGGCGACCATCGGCGACATCCTGCCGGTGCCGCTGCCGCGGCCGCGCGACCGGGTGCGGCTGGCCAACGATCCGGTCTACCTGTCGTGCCGCGCCGGGGTGGTCGACTTCCTGCATCGCCGCCATGGCAATCCGGAGCGGGCCCAGCCCGCGGCCCTGGCCAGCGTGCCGGCGCCCGAGACACAGGCGTCGGCCGTGGCCGAGGCGTCCCGCGCCGCTGCCTAGCCAGTCGGGAAAAGGGTGCGCTGACTGACACGTTCGGTCATGCGGCGCTTTTGCCAACCGGTGTAGTATCAAGCCACCCGTCCGCGCACAGCGGGCGGCGTTTTCTGGATTTCTGGAGTGGCTTGTGGCTTTGCGAAAATTGGCATCCCTGATATTGGTGGCGGGCGCGCTGGGCGCGGCCGGCGTGGCGCAGGCGGGCGTGTGTGACGCGAAGTTCATGCACGACGGCGGCGCGGTCCAGCTCACCGGCTCGGGCAACATCGCGCTGGGCGCCGACCTGGCCTTCACCGAGGTTACAAAAAGCAATGGCGACAACTGCCGCGCACGCGTGCAGGGCGTGGCCCGCTTCAGCTATGCGGGCCTGCCGCCGGGCAAGTCCAACCTGGATTACCTGATGACCGTCAAAGGCGGCCAGGCCACCTTTCTCAAGTACGCCACCGCGGGCGAAGCGCCCAAGCCTTCCGAAGGCCAGTTCGACCTGCGCATGCTGGGCCTGTTCGCGTACGACGGCAAGCTCAATGCCGGCCAGAAGCTGCCCGGTTCGTCCTTCCGCCTGAAGATCGGCAAGGAAGCGCCGGTGGGCGGCCAGCCCAGCACCACGGTGCGCATCGGCGAGAAAACCGTCGGCCGCGCCACCGCCATCAGCACGGCATTGGGCCAGCAGTCCTGCCATCCCATTTCGTACACCCGCAACTCCGATCCCACCATGGCCACCTTCCAGGGCCTGACCATTCCCATACCCGGCATGAACACCACCGTCACCGATTGGTACTGCCCGGCGGTGAACCTGGTCATGAAGCAAGACATCGATCAGGGCCGCGTCAAATCCGCCGTTGAGATTACGCAAATCAAGTAGCACACGGTAGCAAGCCGGCCGTGCCCGCCGCGGGGCGGCTGGTATGATGGTTTCGTCATAGACACACAACAGGAGCTCAAAACATGGCCACGAGAAAATCCGAAGAAGTCGCAAAAGAAAAACTCATCGACAGTGTCAAGACCAGCCTGAACGACGCTGAAAGCCTGCTGCGCGAAGCCGCCAGCAGCACGGGCGACAAAGCCACCGAACTGCGTGAACGCGCCATGACCTCGCTCAAGCGCACCCGCGAAGCCCTCTACGAAGCCCAGGACGCCGTGCTCGAGCGCGGTCGCAAAGCCGCCCGCGCCACTGACGACTACGTGCATGACAATCCCTGGCAAGCCATCGGCATCGCAGGCGTGACCGGCCTGCTGCTCGGCTTGCTGATCAGCCGCCGCTGATAGGCAGGGACGTCCCGGGCGGGCGGCGCAGGCGTTTTGCCGCGTCTCCCGCCCGGTGTCCTTTCAGCCATGGGTCTACGCAAATCTGTCTTTGGCGTGGCGTCCAGCCTGGTCGGGCTGATGCGCACGCGCCTGGAATTGCTGGCGCTGGAAGCGTCCGGCGAAAAAGCGCGCCTGCTCAAGTTGTTGGGCCTGGCATTTGCCGCGTTGCTGTTTTTGACGCTGGCGGTGCTGGTTTTCACCATTACCGTCGCGGTGGCGTTCTGGCCCACCGAAGACCGCTACCTGGCCCTGGGCCTGTTGGCGGCCTTCTACCTGGTGGTCGGTGTCGTGCTGCTGCTGGTGGTGCGCCATGGGCTGCTGTATGGCCCGCCGCCGTTCGCGGCCACGCTGGAAGAGCTGGGCCGCGACGCGGAACTGCTTGAACGCGTGCGCGATGCCCAGGACGATGATGATCGGGCGCGCCGGCGCGAGGAGGGCTGAACCATGACGAAACGGTCTCCCGCTGTCGACCGCGCGGTGCGCATCGAACTGCTGCGCGCGCGCGCCGCGATCGAACGCGAATCGCTGGCCCAGGGCATCGTCTCGGCCGGGCGCAAGCTCGAGCCGGCGGCGTTGTTCAAGAGCTTTCTGCCGGGCCTGTCGTCCGGCGGCGCTTCGCGCTGGGCCATGCAGGCCATTGGCCTGGCGCGGCGCTATCCGCTGATCAGCTCGTCCGTGTCGGCCATGTTCATGCGCGGCGGCAAGAAGTCCAAGCTGCTCAAGCTGGCCGGTGGCGCGCTGGTGGGATGGCAACTGTTCAAGCTCTGGCAAGATTCCCGCCAGGACGACGACGGTCGCTGAGCTGCTCGCTCTTCTGCCTGCTCTTCGCTTCAAAAAGAAACCCCGCCTGCGAAGGCGGGTTTCTTTTTGGGGGGGCGGCATCCGCAAGCAGAGCGCGGCCGCGTTTGGCCGCCGGCAAGCGGATGCACCGACTTGCTACAGGCCCAGTTGGCCCCACATGTCGTCCACGCGCTTCTTGACGTCGGCGTCCATGGCGATGGGCGTGCCCCATTCGCGCTGGGTTTCGCCGGGCCACTTGTTGGTGGCGTCCAGACCCATCTTGCCGCCCAGGCCCGATACCGGCGAGGCGAAGTCCAGGTAGTCGATGGGGGTGTTTTCCACCAGCAGCGTGTCGCGCACCGGGTCCATGCGGGTGGTCATCGCCCACACCACTTCCTTCCAGTCACGCGGGTTGATGTCTTCGTCGACCACCACGATGAACTTGGTGTACATGAACTGGCGCAGGATGCTCCACAGGCCGAACATGACGCGCTTGGCGTGGCCGGCATACTGCTTGCGGATCGAGACCACGGCCAGGCGGTAGCTGCAGCCTTCGGGCGGCAGGTAGAAGTCGACGATCTCGGGCAACTGGCGGCGCAGCAGCGGCACGAACACTTCATTGAGCGCTACGCCCAGCACGGCGGGTTCGTCGGGCGGCTTGCCAGTGTAGGTGGAGTGGTAGATCGGGTTGCGGCGCATGGTGATGCGCTCGACCGTGAACACCGGGAACCAGTCCTGTTCGTTGTAGTAGCCGGTGTGGTCGCCATAGGGGCCTTCCAGCGCCATTTCGTAGCCGGTGTCGGGCGGCGGGTTGACGCCGTCGGGCACGGTGGGGGCGATGGCACGCGGGTCGGACGACGGCAGCAGATGGCCTTCGAGCACGATTTCGGCCCAGGCCGGCACCGACAGATTGCTGCCCAGCGCCTGGGCGACTTCGGTGCGCGAACCGCGCAGCAGGCCGGCAAACTGGTATTCGGACAGGCTGTCCGGCACCGGGGTCACCGCGCCCAGGGTGGTGGCGGGGTCGGCGCCCAGGGCCACGGCGATGGGGAAGGGCGTGCCGGGATGCGCCAGCGCATGGTCGCGGAAGTCCAGCGCGCCGCCGCGGTGCGACAGCCAGCGCATGATCAGCTTGTTGGGGCCCAGCAGTTGCTGGCGATAGATGCCCAGGTTCTGGCGTTTGGCGTTGGGGCCGCGGGTGATGACCAGGCCCCAGGTCAAGAGCGGCGCCACGTCGCCGGGCCAGCAGGTCTGGATGGGCAGGCGGTTCAGGTCCACGTCCTTGCCTTCCCAGACGATTTCCTGGCAGGCGGGGCTCTTGACGTTCTTGGGGCTCATGTCCCACAAGGCCGATTTCAGCATCGAGACCTTGGCCAGCGCATCGCGCAGGCCCTTGGGGGCTTCGGGTTCGCGCAGGGACGCCAGCAGTTCGCCGATGTCGCGCAGGGCGCTGACGTCGTCGGCGCCCATGCCGCGGGCCACGCGGGACGGCGTGCCGAACAGGTTGGCCAGCACCGGCATTTCGGCGGGCTTGCCGTCGTGCAGGGCTTTTTCGAACATCAGGGCGGGGCCCTCGGCGCGCAATACTCGGTCGGAAATTTCGGTCATTTCCAGGCGCGTCGAGACGGGCGCGGCGATGCGTTTGAGCTCGCCCATGCGTTCGAGTTGAGCGAGGAAGTCTCTAAGGTCGCGGTATTTCACTACAGATCCCGGCGATTTGGTTACATTTTGGGGAGAAAGAGAGGTTAACATTGACTCCCTCTTTTTTAACGCAGGAGGTTTTATGCCCGATGCGTCAGTGGCCAGCCTGTTCAGGAACATGGCCCAAGGAGTGCACCAATATCTTGCCGAATCCCTGCGCATCTGCTCCGTCTACCTGGGCATTGCAGTGATCGTGACGGTAAGCATGGGATTCGCCCTGCCTGGTTTGCGCGACCAGGCATTGCAAGTGCACAAAGCCTTGTTGACCGCCCTAGCGCCTTCATCCATGCAGACCGGCGTCGAATCCGACACCGGGTCCGAGTACGGCGATTCCTCGTCGGCGATTGCCATGGCCGTCCCTACCGCGCCTTCCAGCAATGCCACCGGCATGCTGGGGCCTGCCCGCGCGGCGCCTGCCGCGCCCAAGAAGCCCGCCCTGGTTGCGACCGGGCCGCAGGCGGAAGCGTTGCGCAACTATATCTCGCGCAAGTACAAGGTCGCGTATGACGCGACCGGTCCGCTCCTGAATACCGTCTACAAGGTCGGCCGCGAGAAGCAGCTGGATCCGCTGCTGTTGCTGGCCGTGATCGCGATCGAGTCCCGCTATAACCCGCTGGCTGAAAGCCATGTGGGGGCGCAGGGGCTGATGCAGGTGATGACCAGTGTGCACCAGGACAAGTTCGATGCGGTGGGCAAGAACCCGCTGGATCCTGGGGCCAATATTGCCGTGGGCGCGACGATTCTGCGCGACTGCATCAACCGGCGTGGGTCGGTGGATGGCGGGTTGGCGTGTTATGTCGGGTCGACGGGGCCGGATGACAACGGCTATGGGGCTAAGGTGCAGGCGGAGCGGCGGCGGTTGGCGTTGGCTTCTGGGATTGCTTTGGCTCGGGATTGATGTTTTTTTGTTGCGTTGGTGCTTCGTAGGCCGCTCGGCACGGGTGGCGCCCATGCGAAGCGCGCCAACGATTGCGGTCCGGAGCCTTCGCTCCGGACGTCCCCCTCGTCATCTTCGTCCAGGCCTTCGGCCTTCCCTTCAGATTCCCTCGGGCGCATCGACGGCGCGCTTCGCATGGGCGCCACCCGTGCCGAGCTAGCGGTTTCGAGAATTGTGATGCCGCTAGGGTGGGGTGGGGGGGCGAGGGTTGCGTTGCCCGCCAGAAACCGGCTGCGCGGGCAGCCGGTTTTGGCTTACGCGGTGTCTTGCGTCGGGGCGGGGGCGCTGCGCGCTGGTGGGGATTGTTGTCCGGTTTGAGTGCGGGTCGAGGGGCGATTGCTTCTCTGTTTTCCGGCGGCTTTGGCGGGTTGAGGTGCCGTTTTTTCTTGTCGTTTGGGTGCTTGTTTTGTCGTGTGAGCTTGTTGTAGGCGGCCTGTTGGCCGCCTTTTTTGTTTTAGCGGGCCAGTAGCTTGGTCATGCGTGCGACGGCTTCTTCCAGGCGGTCCAGGCCGGTGGCGTAGGAGAAGCGCATGGTGTGGTGGCCGTGGGTGGGGCCGAAGTCCAGGCCGGGGACGGCGGCGATGCCGGCTTCCAGCAGGAGGCGTTGGGAGAAGGTGGCGCTGTCGGTGCCGAAGTCGGTGATGTCGGTGTAGATGTAGAAGGCGCCGTCGGGTTTGACGGGGACGTTGAGGCCCAGGCGTTCGAATTCGGGCAGCAGGTAGTCGCGGCGTTGCTTGAAGGCTTCGCGGCGGTGTTCGAAGGTGCGCAGGGCGTCGGGCGTGAAGCAGGCCAGGGCGGCGTGCTGGGCCAGGGTGGGGGCGCAGATGGCGAGGCTGGCGGCGATTTTTTCGACGGGGGCGACCATGTCTTCGGGCACGATCATCCAGCCCAGGCGCCAGCCGGTCATGTGGAAGTATTTCGAGAAGCTGTTGATGACGATGATGTCGTCGTCCAGCGTCAAGGCCGAACGCGGCTGGCCTTCGTAGGACAGGCCCAGGTAGATTTCATCGACGATGGCAAAGCCGTTGCGGGCGCGGACCTGGGCCAGCAGGTCGGCCAGTTCGCGAGGGTCGATGGAGGTGCCGGTGGGGTTGCTGGGCGAGGCGACCATGACGCCCTGGGTGGCGTCGGTCCAGTGCTGGGCGACGTCCTGGGCGGACAGCTGGAAGCGCTTGTCGGCCGAGCTGGGAATCAGGCGCGGCACGCCGCCCGCGGCCAGCACGAAGTTGCTGTTGGCCGGGTAGGACGGGTCGGGCATGAGGACTTCGCCGCCGGCGTTGACCAGCGCGGCGCAGGCCAGGGTCAGGGCGCCGGACGCGCCCGCGGTGACGATGACGCGCTTGGGATTGATCGTGGCGCCGAACTGGTCGTGGTAGAACTGGGCGATGGCTTCCCGCAGCGGCATGATGCCGGCGGGGGGGCTGTAGCCGCTCTGGCCCGCCTGGGCGGCGCGCTGCAGCGCTTCCACGACCTGGGGCGGCGCGGTAAAGTCCGGTTCGCCGATACCGAGGCTGATGATGTCCTTGCCGGCCGCCTGCAGGGCTTGCGCCTGCTTGAACAGTTCGACGACCTGGAAGGTCAGGAAATCGTGGGTACGGGCGGCAAGGCGGGGCATCGGATTCTCGAAGGCGTTTTGAAGCGGAAAAAGGAATTGTATTCATGCAGCCATCCCGGCGCGCTTTCCTGATGGGCCGACGGCCCGTCCTGACCCCCTGGGCCACGTTCCTGCAACGCCTGGGGCTGTCATGCCAGGGGGCGGTGCAGGACCTGGGCGAGACGGGCGGCGAAGGGCCGCGCGCGTTGTTGACGCCGGTGCGCGAGGCCGACGTGGCCCACGCTCGCACGCTGTGCGCGGAATACGGGGTGGTGATGGCGCTGGACGACGCGCAGGGGCCGTTCGAACCCGCCTACGGGCCGTTGCTGCGGCTGGACCCCAGCCGCCTGGCGGGGCTGGCGCGGCTGACCGGGCCGACGCCGCGCTGGCGGGCCCAGCCGGGCGTGCCGCTGGCCGCGCTGGCGCTGGCGGGGCTGACGCAGTTCGACGGGCTGCCGGGCGCGATGACGCTGGCACAGTGGCTGGCGGCCCCGGCGTTGTGGCCCACGGGGCAGTGTGCGGCGTCCGGCGTGCTGGCGGTGGACCTGGTGCTGGCGGATGGCGTCGAAGAAACGTTGGGGCCGTTTGGCGCGGCCGACGTGCAGCCGCTGCGGTCGGCGACGGTGCAGCGCCTGGTGCCGTCGTTGTTCCAGCTGTCGGGCGGGGCGTTTGCCACCGATTACCGGCCGGGGCTGCGCTGGCCGGCGCGCTACCGCCTGGATGCACTGGCGCCCGAGGCGCCGGCCACGGTCAACCTGGCCCATCTGCTGCTGGGGCATGGCGGCACGTTGGCCTGGGTGCAGAGCGTGACACTGGAGGCCCGGCCGGCCCTGGCGATGGACACATTGCCGGTCGACCCGGGCGCGTCGCCGCAGGCGGTGTCGCAGCGGCGGATCAAGGCGCTGTTCGATCCTTATGGGCGTTTTCCCGAATTCCAGGACTCACCGAATAGCGACAATTTGTAAGCCAAGGGTAAGATGGGCAGCGCTTGCGGCAAAGGGGCAAGCGCACGCCGAAGGGTGCGCAGGGAACGTTTCGCGCCGTTCGCCATCGGAATAGAATTGCCCCCTTTCGTGTTCCTCACTCTAGCCAGTAGCCGCCCCTATGGATGCCAACCTTCGCAAAGCCGCCCTTGAATATCACGAGCACGGCCGCCCCGGCAAAATCTCGGTCACGCCGACCAAGCAGCTCACCAACCAGCGCGACCTGGCCCTGGCGTATTCGCCCGGGGTGGCGGCGGCCTGTGAGGAAATCGTGGCGGACCCGGCCAATGTGTTCCGCTACACGGCCCGCGGCAACCTGGTGGGCGTGATCACCAACGGCACCGCGGTGCTGGGCCTGGGCAACATCGGCGCGCTGGCTTCCAAGCCGGTGATGGAAGGCAAGGCGGTGCTGTTCAAGAAGTTCGCCGGCCTGGACGTGTTCGACATCGAAATCAACGAAACCGACCCGGACAAGCTGGTCGAGATCATTGCCGGCCTGGAAGCCACCTTCGGCGGCATCAACCTCGAAGACATCAAGGCGCCGGAATGCTTCACCGTCGAGCGCAAGCTGCGCGAGCGCATGAAGATTCCCGTCTTCCACGATGACCAGCATGGCACCGCCATCTGTGTGTCGGCTGCCTTCATCAACGGCCTGAAGGTCGTGGGCAAGGAAATCGACAAGGTCAAGGTCGTGACCTCCGGCGCGGGCGCTGCCGCCCTGGCGTGCCTGGACCTGATGGTGGACCTGGGCCTGCCGCTGGAAAACATCTGGGTGACCGACATCGAAGGCGTGGTCTATGAAGGCCGCACCACGCTGATGGATCCGGACAAGGCGCGCTTTGCGCAAAAGACGGATGCCCGCAAGCTGGCCGAAGTGATCGAGGGCGCGGACGTATTCCTGGGCCTGTCGGCCGGCGGCGTGCTCAAGCCGGAAATGGTTGCGGCCATGGGCTCGCGCCCGCTGATCCTGGCGCTGGCCAACCCCACGCCGGAAATCCTGCCCGAGCTGGCCCATTCGGTGCGTGACGACGTGGTGATGGCCACCGGCCGTTCGGACTACCCGAACCAGGTCAACAACGTGCTGTGCTTCCCGTACATCTTCCGCGGTGCGCTGGACGTGGGCGCCACCACCATCACCCGCGAAATGGAAAAGGCGGCGGTGTATGCCATCGCCCAGCTGGCGCAGGAAGAACAGAACGAAGTGGTCGCGGCAGCCTACGGCACGTTCGATATTTCGTTCGGCGCTGAATACCTGATTCCCAAGCCGTTCGATCCGCGCCTGATCGTGCGCATCGCCCCCGCGGTGGCCAAGGCCGCGATGGACGGCGGCGTGGCCACGCGTCCGCTGGCCGACCTGGAAGCCTACGAAGAACAGCTGCAGCAGTTCGTGTACCACTCGGGCGCGTTCATGAAGCCGCTGTTCTCGGCCGCCAAGCGCATCGTGCGCGAAGGCGGCCCGGCGCGCATCGTGTTCGCCGAGGGCGAAGACGAACGCGTGCTGCGCGCGGTGCAGGTGGTGGTGGACGAAGGCCTGGCCCGTCCGATCCTGGTGGGCCGCCCGTCGGTGCTGCTGACCCGCATTGAAAAACTGGGCCTGCGCCTGCGCTTGGGTGAAGACGTCGAAGTCACCAACCCAGAATACGACGAACGCTTCCACCAGTACTGGACGACGTACTGGGAACTGATGTGCCGCCGCGGCATCACCAAGGAAATGGCGCGCGTGGAAATGCGCCGCCGCATGACGCTGATCGGCGCGATGATGGTGCGGCTGGGCGATGCCGACGGCATGGTCTGCGGCTCGGTGGGCGCGTACCACGACCACCTGCGTTTCGTGGATGAAGTGATCGGCCGCCGCGCCGGGCGCAACGTGTACGCCGCCATGAACATCCTGCTGCTCAACGAGCGCACGGTGGTGCTGGTGGATACGCACGTCAACGACGATCCCACGGCAGAGCAGATCGCCGAATTCACCATCGCCGCGGCCAACGAAATGCAGCGCATGTTCCTGGCGCCCAAGGTCGCGCTGCTGTCGCGGTCGAACTTCGGGTCGGGCAGCTCGGCGTCGGGCGCCAAGATGCGCCGCGCGCTGGAACTGGTGCGCGAAGCCGCGCCGGAACTGGAAATCGACGGCGAAATGCACGGCGACTGCGCGCTGGACGCAGCGCTGCGCATGCGCATCCTGCCGTCGTCCACGCTCAAGGGCGACGCGAACCTCCTGGTGTGCCCGAACGTGGATTCCGGCAACATCGCCTACAACCTGCTCAAGACGGCGGCCGGCGGCAACGTGGCGGTGGGCCCGTTCCTGCTGGGCGCCAACGCGCCGGTGCACATCCTGACCTCCAGCTCGACTGTGCGCCGCATCGTCAACATGACCGCGATGACTGTGGTCGATGCCAACACGCCACGTTGAAGTCGCACCGGCCGGCCCGGCGTGCCCGCGCACGCCGACCGGCCTGGTCCTGACCGGGGGCGGCGCGCGCGCCGCCTACCAGGTGGGTGTGCTCAGCGCCATCATGGAGCTGTTGGACCCCGACTGGCATTCGCGTTTCAAGAATCCCTTCGACATCATCTGCGGCACCTCGGCCGGCGCCATCAATGCCGCGGCGCTGGCGTGCCGGGCCGAAAGGCCGCACCTGGGCGTGCGCCGCATCCGGCGCCTGTGGTCGTCGCTGAACACCGACATGATCTACCGGGCCGACGCGCCCGGCCTGATCCGCACCGGCGTGCGCTGGCTGGGCCTCTTGTCGCTGGGCTGGATGTATTCGGGCCTGACCCGCAAGCGGCCGCAGTCGCTGCTGGACAACAGCCCCATGCAGGCGCTGCTGGGCCGGGTACTGAACTTCGACAGCCTGCAATCCAATCTGGAAAGCGGTGCGCTGTCGGCGTTGGCGATCACCGCATCGGGCTACACCAGCGGCGAACACCTGACGTTCTACCAGGCCCATACGCCCATCGAGCCCTGGCACCGCTACCTGCGGCTGGCCATTCCCACGCCGATCACGGTCGACCACCTGATGGCCTCGTCGGCCATTCCCTTCGTGTTTCCCGCCCGGCAGATTCCGGTGCACGGCAAGGGCGAATGGTGCGGCGACGGGTCCATGCGCCAGCTGGCGCCGATCAGCCCCGCCATCCACCTGGGCGCGCACCGGGTGCTGGTGATCGGCACCGGTTTCCGCGACGATACCCACCCCGAGCACCGCGAGGACGCACCGCCGTACCCGTCGCTGGCCCAGGTGGGCGGCCATGCCCTGTCCAGCATCTTCCTGGATGGCCTGTCGATGGACGTCGAACGCCTGGAACGGATGAATTACCTGGTGGACCATGCCGTGCCCCGGGAGGGCGACGAGGTCAATGTGCGCCGTATCCAGGTGCTGACGATCACCCCCAGCCGCTCGCTGGATTCGCTGGCGCTGGAACACCTGGACGATATGCCGACCCAGGCCCGTGCCCTTTTTCGCGTACTCGGTGTATCGTCCGACCCAGGCCGCCCCGGCGGCGGCGCGCTGATGTCCTACCTGTTGTTCGAATCCAGCTACACCAAGCGATTGATCGATCTGGGTTATGCCGATACGATGCAGCGTACCGATGAAGTGATCGCCTTTTTCAAGGAGGCACAGGCATGACGCGCAATGCCCAATCTACCCTGCAGCGGCAGTTGAAGCGAGGTGGAGCGCTGGCTCACGACGGGCTGGACAAAAAGGCCGTGGTCGAGGCCGCGCATGAGCTCGGCCTGCCCCTGTTCGTCGCCAATTGCGATCCTGCCCGCAGCCGTTCGGCGGTGTTGCGCGCCATCGCCAAGGCGGTGGATTTCCCCGAGTACTTCGGCGGCAACCTGGACGCGCTCTACGATTGCCTGTGCGACACCGTGCTGGATCACAAGATCGGCGTGGTGCTGTGGCTGTACAAGCTGCATTCGGGCGACCCCGCCCTGGAAGAAGACGCCGCCCGCATTGAATCGGTGTGCGCGGACGCCGCCGAATTCGCCCACGAAAACGGCCGCATCTTTGCGTATGTCGTGGAACATGCGGGCAAGCACCCGGACCCGGAACCCGGCGTGGCCGCCGCGCCTTACGGCGAAAACGATTGATTTCAATCGCGGCAGGCCGATAGGGCCTGCCGGCTGCCCACCGGCGTCTGTGACGCCGGGTATGTCTTTCTATTCCGTTACCAGCCCAGCAGGGCGCCCGCCGCAGCGATCAGGGCCAGGCCGGCCGTTTCGGTGCGCAGCACGCGCGGCCCGAACCTGACGGCCTGCACGCCGGCTTCGCGGGCCTGGGCCAATTCCTTGTCAGACCAGCCCCCTTCGGGGCCGACCAGCAGCGTCAATGACGCCAGGCCGGGCGTGCCCTGCAACAGGCCGGCCAGATCGGTCTCGGCATCGGGGTGGCACAGCAGCCGCGGGCCGTCGGCCGGCAACGCCAGCCAGTCGGCCAGGGCCAGGGGCGCGTCGACCGTCATCAGGCGGTTGCGGCCGCATTGCTCGGCGGCCGACTGGGCAATGCGCTGCCAATGGGCCACCCGCTTGTCCAGCCGCGGGCCTGACAACTGCAGCACGCTGCGCTGCGCTGCGATGGGGCAGACCCGGGCGGCACCCAGTTCCACGGCTTTTTCCACCACCCAGTCCATTTTGTCGCCGGACGGCAGGCCCTGCACCAGGGTGATGCGGCCAGCCAGCTCGGCCTCGCGGGGATCGAAGGCGCCCAACTGGGCAAAGCCGGCCTTGCCGTCGACGTCCAGCGTGGCGGGGTATTCACCGCCCTGGCCGTTGAACAGCACGACGCTTTCACCGGCGCGCAGCCGCAGCACTCTCAGGGCGTGGTGCGCCAGGGCATCCGGCAGGGCGATGTGAGCGCCGGCGGACAGGGGAGCGTCGCAGAAAAAGCGGGGAACGGACATGGGCGTTGCAGCAACGGAAACGGGCGAAGGGCAGGGGCGGCGACCTGGCGTATTTCAGGTGACGGTATCCCCGGGCTATTTGAGCGCGTAGCCTACCACTTTGGTCCCCCATTCGATGAAGAGTGGGGCGTTCGAGGCGAGGTTCAGGGCCAGCAGGGACAGGAAGCCGATGGTCATTTTCTTGTCCAGGCGCAGGAACAGGCTGCGCAGCTCGGCCAGGTCTTCGTGGGTGGCGAAATGCTTGAGTTCTTCACGGTTGGGCAGTTGTGCGATGTGCGCCATGATCTGGTCGATCTGTTCGCGGGTGGCGAGATTGGCCACCGCGCGCTCGAATATGCGCCCATTTGGCTCGTGCCGGCGCCCGATGGCAGGGGGGTAGGCCCCGGATGCTAAAATCTTTTGCTTCGCAACCTACTCAACTGGCCCCCATTTCCTGCGTGGGCGCGCCAGCTTCAAAGAGCCTTCCGAATGAGCAATCCGACCGCCCCTAAACTTGCCTTGGCGGATGCCATCCGCGCCCTCGCGATGGATGCCGTGCAACAAGCGAACTCCGGGCACCCGGGTGCTCCCATGGGCATGGCGGAAATCGCCCAGGCCCTCTGGATCGGCAACCTGCGCCACAACCCCAAGGATCCCGCCTGGGCCAACCGCGACCGCTTCGTGCTGTCCAATGGCCACGGCTCGATGCTGATCTACGCCCTGCTGCACCTGACGGGCTACGATCTGCCGATCGAAGAACTCAAGAATTTCCGCCAGCTGCATTCCAAGACGCCGGGCCACCCCGAAGTGGGCATCACCCCGGGCGTGGAAACCACCACCGGCCCGCTGGGCCAGGGCCTGGGCAATGCCGTGGGCATGGCGCTGGCCGAAGCGCTGCTGGCCGCCGAATTCAACAAGCCCGGCCACACCATCGTCGACCACCACACCTACGCCTTCACGGGCGACGGCTGCCTGATGGAAGGCATCTCGCATGAAGTGTGCTCGCTGGCTGGCACGCTCAAGCTGTCGAAGCTGGTCGTGCTGTACGACGACAACGGCATTTCCATCGACGGCCACGTCGAACACTGGTTCGCCGACGACACGGCCAAGCGCTTCGAAGGCTACGGCTGGAACGTCATCCGCGGCATCGACGGCCACGACGCCGCCGCCGTGGACGCCGCCATCAAGGCTGCCCGCGCGCAATCGGAAAAGCCCACGCTGATCGTCTGCCGCACCGTCATCGGCAAGGGTTCGCCCAACATGGCCGGCACCCACAACGTGCACGGCGCGCCGCTGGGCAAGGACGAAATCGCCGCCACCCGCGCCGCGCTGGGCTGGTCGGCCGAACCCTTCCAGATTCCGCAAGACGTCTACGACGGCTGGGACGGCCGCAAGACGGGCGCCGCCGCGCAGGCCGAATGGCAGTCGGCGTTCGACGCCTACGCCGCCGCGTTCCCGGCTGAGGCTGCCGAATTCACCCGCCGCATGAAGGGCGACATGCCCGCCGGCTACGCCGAACAGTTCCAGGCGTTCCTGAACGGCACGCTGGAAAAGGCCGAAACCGTCGCCACCCGCAAGGCTTCGCAGTTCGCGATCACGGCGCTGGCCGCCACGCTGCCGGAAATGCTGGGCGGCTCGGCCGACCTGACCGGCTCGAACTTCACCGACTGGAAGGGCGTGGCTGCCGTCCGCGCCGGCGACAAGGGCATCCAGTTCGGCCGCCATATCAACTACGGCGTGCGCGAATTCGGCATGGCCGCCATCATGAACGGCGTGGCCCTGCATGGCGGCTACCTGCCGTTCGGCGGCACGTTCCTGACGTTCTCGGACTACTCGCGCAACGCCATCCGCATGGCTGCGCTGATGAAGCAGCGCGTGGTGCACGTGTTCACGCACGATTCGATCGGCCTGGGCGAAGACGGCCCTACCCACCAATCGATCGAGCACGCGGCCAGCCTGCGCCTGATCCCCAACCTGTCGCTCTGGCGTCCTTGCGACACGGCCGAAACCGCCGTGGCCTGGAATGCCGCCGTGACGCGCCCGACCAGCATCGGCATGGACGTGCATGACGGCGGCCCGACGGCCCTGTTGCTGTCGCGCCAGAACCTGCCGTTCGTGCCGCGCGATGCCGCCACCGTGGATGCCATCGCCCGCGGCGGCTATGTGCTGCGCGATGCCGAAGGCGCCCGCGCCGTCATCATCGCCACCGGTTCTGAAGTGGCCATCGCGCTGGACGTGCAGGCCCAGCTGGCCAAGGACGGCATCGCGGTGCGCGTGGTTTCCATGCCCAGCACCGACGTGTTCGACCGCCAGGATGCCGCCTGGAAGCAATCGGTGCTGCCCAAGGGCCTGCCGCGCGTGGCTGTCGAAGCCGGCGTGACCGCCTTCTGGCACAAGTACGTAGGCCTGGAAGGCGCCGTGGTCGGCATCGACCGCTACGGCGAGTCCGCCCCGGCCGGCGCGCTGTTCAAGTTCTTCGGGCTGACCGCCGACAAGGTGGCCGAGACCGTCCGCCAAGTTTTGTAAAAAAGGAGCTTAGTCATGACTATTCGCGTCGCCATCAACGGTTACGGTCGCATCGGCCGCAACATCCTGCGTGCCCACTACGAAGGTGGCAAGAAGCACGATATCGAAATCGTCGCCATCAACGACCTGGGCGATCCCAAGACGAACGCCCACCTGACCCGCTACGACACCGCCCACGGCAAGTTCCCGGGCACGGTCGAAGTCGACGGCGAATTCATGGTCGTCAACGGCGACAAGATCCGCGTGCTGGCCAACCGCAACCCGGCCGAGCTGCCCTGGGGCGAGCTGAAGGTCGACGTGGTGCTGGAGTGCACGGGCTTTTTCACCACCAAGGAAAAGGCCGGCGCCCACATCAAGGGCGGTGCCAAGAAAGTCATCATTTCGGCTCCGGGCGGCAAGGACGTTGACGCCACCGTCGTGTACGGCGTGAACCACGGCGTGCTCAAGGCCACCGACACCGTCATCTCGAACGCGTCGTGCACCACCAACTGCCTGGCCCCGCTGGTCAAGCCGCTGAACGACAAGCTGGGCCTGGAAAACGGCCTGATGACGACCGTCCACGCCTACACCAACGACCAGGTCCTGACCGACGTCTACCACGAAGACCTGCGTCGCGCGCGTTCGGCCACGATGAGCATGATCCCCACCAAGACCGGCGCTGCCGCCGCCGTGGGCCTGGTGCTGCCGGAACTGAACGGCAAGCTGGACGGCTACGCCATCCGCGTCCCGACCATCAACGTGTCGCTGGTCGACCTGTCGTTCGTGGCCAGCCGCGATACGACCGCCGAAGAAGTGAACAAGATCCTGAAGGACGCTTCGGAAGGCGCGCTCAAGGGCATCCTGGACTACAACACCGAACCCCTGGTCTCGGTGGACTACAACCACAACCCGGCCTCCAGCACCGTTGACGCGTCGCTGACCAAGGTCTCGGGCCGTCTGGTGAAGGTGTCGTCCTGGTACGACAACGAATGGGGCTTCTCGAACCGCATGCTCGACACCACCGTCGCGCTGATGTCGGCCAAGTAAGCATCGCTGTCAGGCCGAAGGGGACGAACGGGTTTTCCGCCCAAGCGGAAAGCGGGTTCGTCCCCTTTGTTCGCCAACTGTAGGAAGCAAAGCATATGTCCAAGGTCAATACCCTGTCCGCGCTGGCCAAGGCCGGCGCCCTGTCCGGCAAGCGCGTGTTCATCCGCGCCGATCTGAACGTGCCGTTCGATGATGCCGGCCGCATTTCCGAAGATACCCGCATCCGCGCCTCGGTGCCCGGCATCCGCCTGGCGCTGGACGCCGGCGCCGCGGTGATGGTGACGTCCCATCTGGGCCGCCCGAAAGAAGGCGTGCTGACCGAAGCCGATTCGTTGGCGAAGGTGGGGCAGCGCCTGTCCGAGCTGCTGGGCATGCCGGTGCCGCTGGTGCAAAACTGGGTGGACGGCGTGAAGGTCGAGCCGGGCCTGGTGGTGCTGCTGGAAAACTGCCGCGTGAACGTGGGCGAGAAGAAAGACGACGAAGCGCTGTCGCGCAAGATGGCGGCGCTGTGTGATGTGTACGTGAACGACGCGTTCGGCACGGCGCACCGGGCCGAGGCCACGACGCACGGCATCGCGCGTTTCGCGCCGGTGGCTTGCGCGGGCCCGCTGCTGGAAGCCGAGCTGGATGCGCTGGGCCGTGCGCTGCACGAGCCGAAGCGTCCGCTGGTGGCGATCGTGGGCGGCTCGAAGGTGTCGACGAAGCTGTCTATCCTGCAGTCGCTGGCGGACAAGGTGGACCAACTGGTGGTGGGCGGTGGCATCGCGAATACGTTCATGCTGGCGGCCGGTCTGTCGATCGGCAAGTCGCTGGCGGAGCCGGAGCAGGTGGATCAGGCGCGCGCGGTGATCGAGCTGATGAAGCAGCGCGGCGCGGATGTGCCGATTCCGGTGGACGTGGTGTGCGCGAAGTCGTTCGGGGCGGATGCCGAGGCGACGGTGAAGGCGGCCGACGCGGTGGCGGCGGACGACATGATCCTGGATATCGGGCCGCAGACGGCCGAGCAGCTGGCCGCGATCCTGAAGCAAGCCGGCACGATCGTGTGGAACGGGCCGGTGGGCGTGTTCGAGTTCGATCAGTTCGCCAATGGCACGAAGGTGGTGGCGCAGGCAATTGCCGACTCGGACGGATTCTCGATTGCGGGTGGCGGCGATACGCTGGCTGCGATTGCGAAGTACGGAATTTCGGAGCAGGTGGGCTACATCTCGACCGGGGGCGGGGCTTTCCTGGAATTCCTGGAAGGCAAGACGTTGCCGGCGGTGGCCGTGCTGCAGGAGCGGGCCAAGTAAGCGTTTTGCTTGGTGTCTGCTTGATGAAAGCCGCTCCTTTTGGAGCGGTTTTTTTTTGTGTCGTGATGGTTGTCTTGGCTTGTCGCGGTGCGGCTTCGTAGGTCGCCCGGGGCGGCGGCTGGCAGGGCGTCGAGCGCCCACGATTGCGGTCCGGAGCCTTCGCTCCGGACTGCCCCGTCGTCATCTTCGTCCGAGCCTGCGGCTCCTCCTTCAGATTCCCTCGGGCGCATCGAGGTTGCTCGACGCCCTGCCAGCCGCCGCCCCGGGCTACGGGCGTCTTGGCTTGTGGCGTTGCTTGGGCGTCTACTCCATCTTCGCGCCCGACAGCTTCACGATCGCGCCGTAGCGGTCGATTTCCGTGCGCATGAAATCGCCGAAGGTGGGGACGTCAGGCAGGGCGGGCAGGCGTTGGCGGGAGGCGACGGCGAGGGCGCGCAGGGCGCCGGCCTGGACCTGGGCGAGGGAGCCGGTGTCGATCATCATGTCGACCTGGCCGGCCAGGAGGTCGGAGACGGCGGGGCCGCTGCCTTTGTAGGGGATGTGGAGGATGTCGATGCCGGTGCGGGACTTGAACATGGCGCCGGCCAGGTGCTGGGACGAGCCGACGCCGCCGGAGCCGTAGTTGAGTTTGCCGGGGGCGGCGCGGGCGGCGGCGCCGAGGGCAAGCGTGGCCAGGGCGAGCGCGCGCGCGGCGCGACGCAGGACTGCGTGGGGCATGGAGTCTCCTGTGTGCGGACGGCGGGTGGGCGGGCCGCGCTGTTGTTCCGGGGCCGGACGGGCGGCCCTGGGGGCGGCGGTGAGGCCGCGTTTGTTGTGAGCACGACTCTACGCAATCGGGAAGTTGATAAAAAGGGATAAATAGTTAAGGAAATCGATTCCTTTTAGGAATGAAGCGGCCGCGCGGGTTTGATCTGGCGACAGGTATTGGGGACGCGGCTGGTGTAGGCTTGTCGCTTGCCCGCGCACCGCGGTTTTCTTTCGGTTTTCTGCCTGCCTTGCCGCTCCATGAATCTACGTTTTCTGCCTGGCCTGAATAATTTCCGCGGCATCACGCGGGCGTCCGCGGGCCGCGATGTGACGGCCGGCCTGAGCGTGGCGGCGGTGGCGTTGCCGGTGGGGCTGGCCTACGCGGCGATGATGGGGGTGCCGCCGGTGGCGGGGTTGTGGGCGGCGATCGCGGGGATGCTGGGCTACGCGTTGTTCGGCTCGTCGCGCACGCTGATCGTGGGGCCGGACACGGCAACCTGCACGCTGATCGCGGCGACGCTGACGGGCATGGCGTTGACGACGCCCGAGGACCGGCTGGTGGCGGCGACGGGCATTGCGTTGACGGTGGGCGTGGGCTGCCTGGTGGCGCGGGTGTTGCGGCTGGGGGTGTTGGCGAATCTGCTGTCGCGGCCGGTGCTGATCGGCTATATGGCGGGGGTGGCGGTGACGTTGGCGCTGTCGCAGTTGAGCGGGTTGACGGGGGTGGGGCTGCGCAACAGCGGGCTGGTGCATCCGTTCCTGGAGCTGTCGCGGCGGATGTCCGAGATCCGTATTCCGACCCTGTGCCTGGGCGTGGTGTCGTGCCTGTTGCTGGTGGCGGTCAAGCGCTGGCGGCCGACGTGGCCAGGGCCGATCCTGCTGGTGGTGGGGGCGTGCTTGCTGTCGTGGCTGTTCGATTTTCCCAGCCTGGGCATCGCGGTGGTGGGCGAGGTGCCGGCGGGCTTGCCGGCATTGAGCCTGCCGGTGCGCCTGGAAGGGGTGGACAACATTCTGCTGGGCGCGGCCGGGGTGCTGGTGGTGAGCTTTTCCAGCGGCATCGTGACGGCGCGCAGTTTCGCGGCGCGCACGGGCGAGCATGTGGACCCGAACCGCGAACTGGTGGGCTTTGGCGCGGCCAATGTGATGGCCGGGCTGTTTCAGGGTTTCGTGGTGACGGGCGCGGACTCGCGTACGGCGGTGGGGCTGGCGGCAGGCGGTTCGTCGCCGCTGGTGGGGGTGAGCGCGGCGGCGGCGCTGGCGGTGGTGGTGGGCTTGCTGAGCGCGCCGCTGTATTGGCTGCCGCAGGCGGTGCTGTCGGCGATTCTGCTGCTGGCGGCGGTCAGCCTGTTCGATGGGCAGGCCTTCATGCGGCTGGCCCGCATTTCGCGCATCGAGCTGGCCTTCGGCATCCTGGCGGCGGTGGGCGTGGTGGGCTTTGGGGTGCTGCAGGGCGTGGCGGTGTCGGTGGGCGCCACGTTGCTGTATGCGATGTACGTGTCGGGCAATCCGCGCGACGCCTTGCTGGGCCGCCTGCCGGGCGAGTCGGTGCTGGGCAAGATGCATTTGAACCCCCAGGCGCAGCCGGTGCCGGGCACGGTGATCTGGCTGTTCGAGTCGTCGGTGTGGTTCTTCAATGCGGACGCGTTCCGGCGGCGTGCGCGTGAAGTCATCGAGCAGGCGGGCGACGTGACCTGGTTCGTGCTGGACGCCGAGGCGATGACGCAGGCGGATGCCGACGCGATCGAGGCCTTGTATGAATTGCGGCGCGAATTGCGCGACCGTGGCATGGTGCTGCTGGTGGCCGGCGGGCATGGCCAGTTTCGCATGGCGCTGGATCGTTCGGGCCTGGCGGATCGAATCGGGCGCGACAAGATTTTCGCCAGCCCCGAGCAGGCGGTCGAAGCCATCGAACGCTGGCGCCAGGGGCCGGCGCCGGATACGCTGAGCTGATTCGCGCCAGTCGCGCGGCCGGCCAGGCAGGCGGCTGCCGGGTTACTGCAACCGTCAATCCGGCATGGGCATGCCGCGTCAATCGATGATGTGATATCCGCCGTCGATATACAAGGTCTGCCCGGTCATCAAGCGCGCGGCATCGGTGGCGAGCCAGGCGGTGGCCTCGCCGACGTCGTCGATGGACACCAAACTGCGCGCCGGGGCCTTGGCTTGGGCCCGGTCCAGCAAGGCGTCGAATTCATGGATGCCCGAAGCGGCGCGGGTCTTCAGCGGGCCGGGTGAAATGGCGTGCACGCGGATGCCCTGGGGGCCGAGTTCGGCGGCCAGGTAGCGCGTGGCCGATTCCAGCGCCGCCTTGACCGGACCCATCATGTTGTAGTGCTCCACCACCATCTGCGAGCCGTAGTAGCTCATGCAGAACAGGGCGCCGCCGCCCGGCATCAGGGGCTCGGCCAGCTTGGCCATGCGGATGAACGACCAGCACGAGACGTCCATGGCCTGCAGGAAGCCGTCGCGTGAGCAATCCGTGACGCGGCCATGCAGGTCGTCGCGCGGGGCGTAGGCAATGGAGTGCAGCACGAAGTCCAGCCCGCCCCATTGTTCGGTGATGCGGCTGAACACGGCTTCGAGCTGGCCGTCCTGCAGCAGATCCAGCGGCATCAGCAGGGACGCATCCACTTGCCGTGCCAGCGGTTCGACATGCGGCCGCGCCTTGTCGTTCAGGTAGGTCACCGCCAGTTCCGCGCCCAGGGCGCGAAAGGCCTTGGCGCAGCCCCAGGCGATGGAGTCGGCGTTGGCGATGCCGGTGACCAGGCCGCGCTTGCCGGCCAGGGGGAGCGGGGCGTTCATCGTTGTTTCACCAGGTCCAGGGTGTGCTGCGCGATGACGAGTTCTTCGTTGGTGCGCACGACGTAGACGCCGATGCGGCTGTCGTCGCTGGAGATGCGCGGGCCGTGGTGGGCGTTGCGTTCGGGGTCGAGCTTGATGCCCAGCCAGCCCCAGTGTTCGCTGATGGCGCGGCGGATCTCGGCCGAGTTTTCACCCACCCCGGCGGTGAAGACGATGCCGTCGATGCCATTCATGGCGCAGCCCAAGCCGATCATGCCTTCGGCCACGCGCCAGGCAAAGTACGACAGCGCCAGCTTGGCCGACGGCGCGTCGCTGGCCAGCAGTTCGCGCATGTCGTTGCTGATGCCGGACAGGCCCTTCATGCCGCAGTCGTGATACAGCATGTGCTCGATCTCGTCGTGCGTCATGCCTTGTTCCATCATCCACAGCACCACGCCGGCATCCAGCCGGCCGGGACGCGTGCCCATGGGCAGCCCTTCCAGGGCAGTAAAGCCCATCGTGCTGTCCACGCTCTTGCCCTGGTGCATGGCGCAGGCGGACACGCCCGAGCCCAGGTGCGCGGCGACGATCTTGCCCATGGCGATCTCGGGCAGCGCCTGGCGCAGGCGCTGGGCAATGTATTCGTACGACAGGCCATGAAAGCCATAGCGGCGCACGCCTTGCTGGTACAGCTTGTCCGGCAGGGCGTAGCGGTCGGCGACGTCCGAATGGCTGCGGTGAAAGGCCGTGTCAAAGCACGCCACCTGAGGAATCCAGGGGCGCCGCTCGCGGATCACGCGGATGGGGGCCAGGTTGTTGGGCTGGTGCAGCGGTGCGAGCGGCGTGTAGGCCTCGAGCCGCGCCAGGATGGCGTCGTCCACGATCACCGGTTCGGACAGGTCCGGGCCGCCGTGCACCACGCGGTGCCCCACGGCCAGCGGCGCGCCGCCCAGGTGACCGCTGAGCCAGGTGCCGACCACTTCCTGGCCATTGGGCACGTCGGGGGCGTGGCTGGGCGCGATGTCCCGTTCCACCAGCGTCTGGCCGGCGGCATCGCGCACCCGCAGGCGCGGGTGGCTGGTGCCGATGCCTTCGAGCTGGCCGCCCAGCCGCGGGGCCAGGGCCGCTTTGTCGTCGATGTCGTACAGGTAGAACTTGATGCTGGAACTGCCGGCGTTGATGACCAGGATGGTGTCGGACATGGGCAATGGCCTTTCGATGCAACGGACAAGGGGGCGGGGCCGAAGCCCCGGCGCGCTAGGCGAGCGGACGGGCCTGCTGTTCGGCCAGGTGGTGCGCGTAGATCGCGGCCACCGCGCAGGACGCCAGGCGTGAGCGCGGGCTGTCCGCGCGGCTGGTCAGAATGATGGGCACGCGCGCGCCCAGCACGATGCCGGCGGCCTCGGCGTTGGCCAGGAAGGTCAGGTTCTTGGCCAGCATGTTGCCGGCCTCCAGGTCGGGCACCACCAGCACCTGGGCCACGCCGGCCACCAGCGAGCGAATGCCCTTGATGCGGGCGGCATCGGGGCTGATGGCGTTGTCCAGCGCCAGCGGGCCGTCCAGCACGCCGCCGGCGATCTGGCCGCGGTCGGCCATCTTGCACAGCGCGGCGGCTTCGATGGTGCTGGGAATGCTGGGGGTGACCTGTTCCACCGCCGACAGGATCGCCACGCGCGGCTCGCCCAGCCCCAAACCATGGTGCAGGTCGATCACGTTGCGGATGATGTCGGCCTTGGTTTCCAGGTCGGGAAAGATGTTGATGGCGGCGTCCGTGATGAACAGCGGCTCGGCATAGGTGGGCACTTCCATGATGAACACATGGCTGATGCGCCGGCCGCTGCGCAGGCCCGTGGTGCGCGCCACCACTTCGTGCATCAGTTCGTCGGTGTGCAGGCTGCCCTTCATGAGCAGCGACGCTTCGCCGCTGCGCACCAGCGCCACGGCGGTTTCGGCCGCGGCGTGGCTGTGCGGCGCATCGACGATGCGGGCATCGCCCAGGTTCAGCTTGAACTGCGCGGCCGTGTCGCGGATCTTGCGTTCCGGGCCCACCAGGATGGGCCGCAACAGGCCCAGGTCGCGCGCTTCCAGCGCGGCCGACAGCGACGGCTCGTCGCAGGGGTGGGCGATGGCGCACAGCGCAGGGTCCAGCGTTTGCGCGCGTGCGATGAGCTTGTCGTAATGCGTGGAGGTGGGCAGACTCATTCGGATTCGACCTGGGCGGGTTGACGGGCGCTCGTGGTCTTCTTCACGGCGGATTTTTTCGGGGCAGCCTTGCGGGCAGCGGCTTTCTTGGGAGCGGCCTTCGCAGCGGGCTTGGCGGTGGCTTCGGCGGCCTGGGCGGCAGGCTTGGCCTTGGATTCAACCGCTTTGACGGCCTTGGCCGGTGCGCGCCGGGTCTTGGCGGGAAGGGCGGCGGCCGGGGCATCCTGCCGGGCGGCCGCAATGCGCTTGCGCGCGGCGGGCGCGGCAAGGCGTTGCGCGGCGCGTTCGGCCGTCAGAAAGATCTGCTCCATTTCCGCCAGGCTCTGGCGCGCGGCCGGGTTCAGCGGTTCGGCGGCTTCCAGCACGTGCTTCATCGTGTCCAGCGCCTCGCGGATCGCGTCGGGCGGCGCGTCTTCCAGCAGGCGCGGCATGGTCTGCAGCACCGCGGCGGAATCCAGCCGCATCATCATGGCCTGGTCGCGCACGATGTCCTTGAATTCCTGCAGCGTCATGGCGTTGCCCGCTTCGGCGCGCATCTTGCGGATCAGCGCGAAGCTGCGCTCGTCCAGCCCGCCCTCGGCGCCGGCCACGTACAGCAGCATGCGGATGGCGGCCACGCGCAGGCCGCCTTCCTGCAGCAGCGAACGCAGCTCGGTGGCGCGTTCTTCCATGAAGCGGCGGTGTTCCGGCGACACGCCGGGGTGGCGGCGCGGCAGGCCGTCCTTGCCGCCCAGGCCGGCCAGGTCCTGCACCAGCGGCGAACCGTAGACGCTCATGAAGGTGCGCTCGTCGGCCGAATCGCGCAGTTCCTGGAAGATGTTCAGGCTGGTCTCGATCAGGTTCGAGAACATCTCCTGGGCGATCAGGAACGGGTTGGTGGGCGAGACCGGCTGGCGATGTTCGCGCACCTGCTCGGCCACCTGCGCGATCGGGGCGATGAGCGGGTTGCGGTCGGACACCAGCTCGTAGGGCAGGCGCAGCGGATGCAGGCGCTGGCTCCATTCGGCCGATTGCGGCGTGACCGTGGCGCGCACCCAGGGCTGCACGAAGCTGCGATACATGCCCAGGTTGATGTCCGAGATGCGGGCAACGGCCTTGAAGCGGCGGTCGTCGTCTTCCTTGCGGTCGACGATGGCGCGCACGTCGTCCATCTTGCGCTGCTCGAACGACAGCACGTAGTTGCCGTAGGCCAGGTCGGCGTTGGGCATGTCCGGCGTCTTGTCAGTGATTTCGGCCTGGTAGATGCCCGGCGGCAGCACGTCGATCATGTCGATGTTCGACGTGAATTCCTGGTGCTCCTTGCGCGCCACGCTGCCGGACACGAAGATGCCCAGGTGGCCGATGCTTTCATGCACGGCATAGACGATGGTCTGGTCGTGCGCCAGCACTTCGGCGTCGTCCTGGTACAGGTCGGGGATCCAGCCCAGCGCCTGCGGCGGCGGCGTGATGTTGTCGCCCTTGGAGCAGAACACCACGATGGGCGAACGGATGTTGCGCAGGTCGATGCGGATGCCGTCCGAGGTCACCAGGCCGGCGGTGGACAGGCGGTTGCCCACGAACAGGTTGTCGACGATGTACTGGATTTCCGGCCCGTTCAGGAAGACGTGGCCGCCCCACCATTTCTCGAAGCTCAGGTAGCGCCCGGCCTCGGTGTCGACCTTGGAATACAGGTTGTACTGCTTGGACCACAGCGTGTTGGCGGGATTGAGGTTTTCGAAGTTCTGCACCAGCCAGGCGCCATCGAAGGTGCCGTTGCCCAGATCGCTGGTCAAGGCGGTGAGCCAGCTGCCGCCGAGCAGGCCGCCCGCGTAGCGCATCGGGTTCATGCCGCGCCAGCCCGCCCAGTACGACAGCGGCGCGCCCGCGATGATGATGGGGCCGAACAGTTCGGGGCGTACCGCAGCCGTCATCATGATCTGCCAGCCTGCCTGGCAGTTGGCCACCACTACCGGCTTGCCTTCGGCGTCCGGATGCAGCGCGATGATCTTTTCCAGGAAATGCGCCTCGGCCATCATCACGTCTTCGACGGTCTGGGTGGCCATGGGCCGCGGCAGGAAGGTGGCGAAATAGCAGGGGTGGCCGGCCCGCACGGCCACGCCGATCTCGCTTTCGGGCTTGAAGCCGCCGATGCCGGGGCCGTGCCCGGCGCGCGGGTCCACCACCAGGAAGGGGCGCTTGATGGGGTCGACCACCACGCCTTCGGGCGGCTTGATGCGCAGCAGGCCGTAATTGACCGGCCGTTCCAGCTCGCGGCCGTCCAGCACCAGTTCGTATTCCATGCTGAGCACGTTGGGGGCCCGCTTGGCCATGTGCTCGTGGTATTGGTTGCCGCGCTGGCGCATCACGTCGGCATAGAGCACGGCGCGCTGCCAGGCGTCCACAGCGTATTCATAGGCGGCCGTCCAGGGATTGAAGGACGGGGCGGGGACGCGATCGTTGCCTGATTCGGCCATGGCGATCTCCTGTAGGGATGCTGCCGACGGCAAGGTTGCCGCCGGGCGGGTTCCCAGTGGAACCAGCTGACTTGACCCCCCCATTACACCCGAATGAATGTTGCGTCGCAACATGGGTGGGCTTGATGCAAGTCAAACGCCGGGGACTATCCGTCCCTCTTGGTCTTGCCGCGGCCTGCAGACGCGTCAGGCCGCGTCGTGGCAGACGGCTTCGATGCGGTTGCCGGACGGGTCGAGCAGGAACGCGGCGTAGTAATGCGGATGGTAGTGCGGCCGCAGGCCGGGCGCCCCGTCGTCGCGGCCGCCATGGGCCAGCCCGGCGGCGTGAAAGGCGTCGACCGCCGCGCGGCTGGCGGCCTTGAAGCACCAGTGGCGGCGCGCGCTGGCCACGGGTTCGGCGGCATCGGCCAGGACGGAAAGGTAGGTGTGCCCGGCGTCGCCGGGACCACAGCGCTCGCCATAGCCCAGGGCGTCGGGGCGGTCGTAGACCTTGGCCGCGCCCAGCGCCTGCATGACGGCATCGTAGAAGGGCCGGGCGGTGTCCAGCCCGGCGACGGTCAGGGAGACGTGATCCAGCAATTGCATGGCGGCTGCGGCGCGCGTGCTAGCCGCGGGCGGCTGCGTTGTGCTCCAGCCATTTGCGCACCGACGGGCGCTGCCACTGCGCTTCCGCGTAGTCACGCAGCGGATCGGGCAGGCCGTCCAGCCACAGGCGCCGCAGCGCCACGGCCAGGTCGAGATCGGCCAGGCACCATTGGTCGAACAGCGTCGCCTGGCCCGCGCCGATCAGGGCGCTGGCCACGTGGATCAGCTTGGCCGCGGCCGCGTGGCCGGCGTCGGACAGGGGCTGGCCGGGCTGGTCGTAGAACACGGTTTCGGTGGGACGTTCCTGGCGCAGGGCGGCCAGGTCGCTGCGCAGCCAGGCCTGCAACTGGCGCGCGCGGGCGCGATCGCGCGGGTCGGCCGGATACAGCGCGGTACAGGCCGGCGCCGGATGCAGGTCTTCCAGGTATTCGGCGATGGCGGTCGATTCGGTCAGGTTGAAGTCGGCATGCGTCAGGGCCGGCACGCGCGCGGTCAGGGCGCGGCTCTGGTACGGCTGCATGCGTTGTTCGCCTGCGTCCAGGTCGATCGGGCGCACCTCGAAGGGCAGTTGTTTTTCAGTCAGCGCCACATAGGCCGACATGGCGTAGGGGCTGAGGAACTGGGAATCGACGAACAGCGTAAACGGGGCGCCCAAGTGCTTCTCCGGTGTGGCGGTGAGGGGGGTACGTAGGGTGAAGCGTAACGCAACTGAAATTCAGCGTGTCGCGCCGGCGCGTCAGTCGACGATGAAGAGCTTGGCGCCGGTGGCCGTGGACGAGCGGTGCGGCTCGGCCTGGTCGGCCACCTGGTAGCTCATGCCGGGCGTCAGCACGAAGCGGCGGCCGTCTTCCAGTTCGGTGTGCAACTCGCCTTCCAGGCAGAACAGGATGTGGCCCTTGCTGCACCAGTGGTCGGCCAGGTAGCCGGCGGTGTATTCGACCATGCGCACGCGCACGTCGCCGAACTGGCGGGTGCGCCAGTAGGCCATGCCGGTGTCGCCGGGGTGTTCGGTGGCGTCGACTTCGGACCAGTCCGTGGTGCCGAAGGGAATGTTGCTCATCTTCATGGAATGTCCCTTTGGGGGCGGGCGCCGCGGCGGCGCCCGGTATTGGAATGCGTGATGGCTCAGGCGGCCAGCTTCTTTTGCCAGAACATGGCGCGGCCGGTGTCTGCGTCCAGCGAATAGCCTTCGAAGCCCAGCTTGCGGTACAGGCCCTGCGCCACGTCGTTGCCTTCCAGCACTTCCAGCGTGATCTTGCAGCAGCCCATCTGGCGGGCGCGGGTTTCCAGCGCGGCCAGCAGTTGCTTGCCCACGCCCATGCCCTGAAAACGCGGCGACACGCCCAGGTCGTGCAGGTTCACCAGCGGACGGCAGGCGAACGTGGAAAAGCCTTCCAGGTAGATCGCCACGCCGGCCGCCTGGCCGTCGACCCGGGCCAGCAGCGCGTGCGCCGTGGGGCGGCGCGCCAGTTCCGGGATCAGGTTCTGCTGCGCGTGTTCGGGCAGGGGCGAATTGCCGCCCATGGGGCCGCTGGCGTACTCGTTGAGCATGGCCAGCACTTGCGCGCCGTGTTCCGGGTTGTTGAAGTCGACGTCGATGATTTCCAGCACGATCGGTTCCTGTTCGTTGGCGGTGGCCTGGCGCAACGGGCGCGGGGCCGCCGGCCCGGCCTGCGCGACCGGGCGTAACCTGCAATTATGCGCGAAGCGGCCTGCTTGTCGAATCGCATTGAAAAATCGGGCGCCAGCCCCTATCTTCTTTATGTTCAGGGCCGAATCCGGCGCGAGCCGCCTTTGGCTGCAACCCTAACCATGGGCTGGAAAATGGAGTTCAAGGACTACTACAGCATTCTTGGTGTGGAGCGCGGCGCCTCCGAAGACGAGATCCGGCGTTCCTACCGCAAGCTCGCCCGCAAATACCACCCCGACGTCAGCAAGGAAAGCGACGCCGAGGCGCGCATGCGCGACGTCAACGAAGCCTACGACGTGCTGCGCGACAAGGAAAAGCGCGAGGCCTACGACAACCTTGCCGCGGGCGTGTCGCCCGGCGGCGGCTTCCAGCCGCCCCCCGGCTGGGACGAAGGCTTCGAATTTCACCGCGGCGCGGCGCCCGGCGACGAAGCCCAGTTCAGCGAATTCTTCTCGTCGCTGTTCGGCGGGCGTGGCCGCCGCGCGGCAGGCCAGGGCGCGCAGCAGGAATTCCGCGCCCGCGGCGACGACCATCACGCCGCCATCGAGGTCGACCTCGAAGACGCGTTGCAAGGCGCCACGCGCGACATCAGCCTGCGGTCCATGCAGGTCGATGACCAGGGCCGTCCGCAAGTGCAGACGCGCACGCTCAGCGTGCGCATTCCGCCGGGCGTGCGCGAAGGCCAGTTCATCCGTCTGGCGGGGCAGGGCATGCCCGGTTACGGCGGGGGTGAAAACGGCGACCTGTACCTGGAGGTGCGCTTCAAGCCGCACGCCCGCTACCGGGCCGAAGGGCGCGACCTCTACATGACGCTGCCGGTCGCCCCCTGGGAAGCTGCGCTGGGCGCCAAGGTCAATGCGCCCACGCCGGGCGGCACCGTCGAAGTGTCGATCCCGGCCGGGTCCGGCAATGGCCGCAAGCTGCGCCTGCGCGGCCGCGGTATTCCGGGCGATCCGCCCGGCGACCTGTACCTGGTGCTTGAGCTTGCCCTGCCGCCCGCCGACACCGAGGCTGCCAAAGAGGCCTACCGCAAGCTGCAGCAGGACCTGCCGTTCAACCCGCGGCGCCACCTGGGGGTCTGATCATGAAGAAACTCGTCATCACCAGCGCCACCGTGGTGGGCAAATCGCAGCCGCTGTCCGCCGACGACCTGGCCCGCGCCTGCGGCGCCGAAGTGGAATGGGTCGCGCAACTGGTCGAAGTCGGCATCGTCGAGGCTGCCGGCCCGCAGCCGGCGCAATGGCGCTTCTACAGCGTGGACCTGCAACGTGCGCTGGATGCGCGCCGGCTGCAACGCGATTTTGGCGCCGGCCTGGATGCCGTCGCGCTGATCCTGGACCTCAGCCAGGAAGTGCGGCGCCTGAAGGCGCAACTGCGCGCGCTGGGCGGCAGCGATTGAGGCGCGGGGGCGCTGCCGGGCCGTGATACGTCGTGGGCCGCTCGTCATGCTTTGACGGATGCGGCAACGCAATGACGCTGTCCGCGGCCGGGCGGCCTGCGGCAAAATGGTCGGACAACGACAGGTGCCTTCCGGCACCAGGAGACCGACCATGCTGACCCTTTATCACGCGCCGCGTTCGCGGTCGTTCCGGATACTCTGGCTGCTGGAAGAACTGGGCGTGCCGTACGACACCGAGATGGTGTCGATCCGCCGCCGCGACGGCTCCGGCCATATCTCACCCGACTACATCGACATCCACCCGCACGGCAAGGTGCCGGCGCTGGTGCATGACGGCGTGCCCGTCTTCGAAACCCCCGCCATCGCGCTGTACCTGACCGATCTGTATCCCCAGGCCGGCCTGGGCCCCGTGATCGGCGACCCGCAGCGCGGGCCCTATCTGACGTGGCTGGCCTATTCCACCGGGGTGTTCGAACCTGCCATGACCGAGCGCGCCTTCAAGACGGCGCACCAGAGCGGGACGATGGGCTGGGGGTCGGCCGACGAGGTCGAACAGGTGGTGGCGCACGTGTTGCAGGCGCGGCCCTATTTCCTGGGCGACCACTTCAGCGCGGTCGATATCGTGCTGGGCGGCACTTTGCAGTTCATGATGCAGGTGAAGCTGATTCCGGAAAATCCCGTGTTCTCGGCCTATGCCGAACGGCTGGCCGCACGTCCGGCGATGCACCGCGCCTTGCAGCGCGATGGTGACATCGGCGATTCCTGATGCCGGGCCGCGGCCACGCAGGCCGCCCGGTCGGTTCGGGCTGAACCGGGTTTGCGTAGCGGGCCTTGGCCGGCGGTGTTTACTTCAGCCGCTCGCGCAGGTCCGCCTGCCATTGCGACGGACGGCCCAGATAGCGGCCCGGTTCCAGCACGGTATAGGCGTCGTTCATTTCCAGTGCCAACGTCGGAAAGCCCGATCCGCCTACCCGCGTCAGCAGGGCCCGGCTGTCGGCGATGTGGCGCGCGGTGGCTTCGCCGTCGGCCTGCGCATAGGCCGCGCGAAAGGCCTCGGCATCCAGGCCGATATCTTCGGCCAGCCGTTGCAGTTCGGCGGGGTCGGCGATGCGCAGGCCTTGCACGTAGTGCGCGCGTTGCAGCCGCTTGAGCAGGTCCAGGCCGCGGCCCGCCAGCGTCTCGGCGGCCAGCACCGCAGTGGTGGGCGGGGCCGAATCGAACACCGCACCGTGGTCGTGCAGCAGGCCGTCGGTATAGTCCACGCCGAATTCCTGGCCGGTCAGGCCGGCGATGCGCTCGTCATGCGGCATGACGTAGCGGCGCAGCGCGTCGGTGACGGGCTGCACGTTGCTGCCGGTCATCATGCCGCCGCCGTGGGGCGCGATCGTCAGGCCCGCGATGCCGCGGGCGGCTTCCACCAGCGGCGCGGCGCCATAGCACCAGCCGCAGAGCGGGTCATAGATGTAATGCAGGGTGGGGGTAGAGGTAGCCATGGCGCCATGGTAGTGGCGCGCCTGCGCCGGACATAGCCCGGCGCGGTAGCCAGAGTGTTGCGCCGGCCGCGCGGATCGCGCGGTCGCGGGCCCTGGCCCTTAGCCGGCGATCTGCACGCCGACCCAGAACAGGCCGGCCGCCAGCAGCATCGAGGCGGGCAGGGTCAGGATCCAGGCCAGCAGGATGTTGCGCACGGTGCCGCCCTGCAGGCCGCTCTTGTTGGCGATCATCGTGCCGGCCACGCCGGACGACAGCACGTGCGTGGTCGAGACCGGCAGGCTGAACACGTTGGCCAGGCCGATGGCGCCCACCGCCGTCAGCTGGGCCGACATGCCCTGGGCGTAGGTCATGCCCTGCTTGCCGATCTTTTCGCCCACCGTCAGCACCACGCGGCGCCAGCCCACCATGGTGCCGGCGCCCAGCGCCAGCGCCACCGCCACGATCACCCAGAAGGGCGCGTATTCGGTGGTGGCGGTCAGGTCGGCGCGCAGGCGTTGCAAGTCGGTGCGTTCACGGGCGGGCAGGCCTTCGATGCGGGCCACCTTCTTGGCCGTGTCGTCCAGGCACAGCAGGTAGCGGCGCACGTCGATGCGCTTGGCCGCCGGCAGGTCGGCATAGTTGCTTACGCCGTGCAGGTCGGCCTGCAGCGCGTCGATGGTGGGCAGGGTCAGCTCGGGATCGCAGCGGAAATTGCGCGGCAGGTCCGACGCCGAACCGGCGCGCTTGAGCGCCAGGAAATCGCCCAGCATGGCTTCGTTGCGCTGGTAGAAGGCGGACAGGTGGGTGGCCGCGTCGCGGGTGCGTTCGATCTGGTAGGTGGTGCTGTTGGTGTCCAGCACGAAGTTGGCCGGCACGATGCCGATCAGCACCAGCATGATCAGGCCGATGCCCTTCTGGCCGTCGTTCGAGCCGTGCACGAAGCTCACGCCCATGGCCGACAGCACCAGCACCAGGCGGTTCCAGAACGGCGGATGCTTTTTATTGTCGATGGCGCGGCGCTGTTCAGGCGTCTTGTGCATCTTGGACAGCGGCAGCCAGCGTTTGAGCGCCAGCAACAGCCCGCCGGCCACCAGGAAGCCCGCCACCGGCGACACCACCAGCGAGGCGCCGATGTCGATCGCCTTGCCCCAGTTGACGCCGTCCGCCAGGGGCAGGTGGGTCATCATGGCATTGGCCAGGCCCACGCCCAGGATCGATCCGATCAGCGTGTGCGAGCTGGACGCCGGGATGCCGAAATACCAGGTGCCCAGGTTCCAGGCGATGGCGGCGGCCAGCATGGCGAACACCATGGCCAGCCCGCGCCCCGTGTCCACGTTGATCAGCAGTTCCACCGGCAGCAGGTGGACGATGGCGTAGGCCACCCCCACGCCGCCCAGCAGCACGCCCAGAAAGTTGAAGATCCCGGAAAGCACCACCGCCAGGTGCGGCGGCATCGCCTTGGTGTAGATGACCGTCGCGACGGCGTTCGCCGTGTCATGAAAGCCATTGATGAATTCGAAGGCCAGGACGAATGTCAGGGCCAGCGCAAGGCTGAGGCCGACCCAGAGGTCTAGGCCATGGAAGAGGGAGAACATGGAGGGCGGGGAGAGGTTCCGGCGAGGCCCAGATTATTACAGATTTGTGACCTGTCCCTGGTTGCTTGGCGCAACTTCGCCCCGGGCGGCAGCCCTAGAACTTCTGATACTGGAATTCGATCTCGATCGGCTTGCCCAGGTTGGCCGACGTGTCGGCCTGGATCATCATGACCGCCAGCAGCCCCAGGTACAGCAGGCACAGCCACAGGGTTTTCTTCATCGCGGTCCCTTCTTGGCGGCCAGTGCCGCGGCCAGGGGAAAAATGGGGGGCGTCATGGCCGGAATACCTCGGCGATGCGCTGGTTCACCCGCAGCCAGCCCAGTTCGCCCAGGTGCTGCACGTCGCGCAGGGTGCCGACCTCGTAGGGGGCGCCATACATGTCCATGCAGGTCATGGCGTAGCGGGCGCACAGGGCGTTGACCTCGTGCTGGATCGGGGTGAAGCGGTCCAGATCCTTGAACACCAGCGGGTGCAGCGGCTGCATCACGAAGAGCGCATTCACGCCGTGGTTGCGCAGCAGCTGCATCAGGGCGGCCAGCTCGCGCAGTTCGTCCTTGCCGGTCAGCGGCTGGGGCTGGAAGGCCGTCTTGCCGCCCGCCGGCACCGTTTGCAGGTACTTGTCGAAGAAATCGTCGCGCACCGCGTAGCGGTTGCGGGCCATCTGTGCCTGCTCGGCATCCTGCGCCTCGCGCGCCAGGGCATCCCAGTCCACCACCCGGGCGGCGGCGCCGGGGCCCGCGGTTTCGTTTTCCGGGGCCGGCGCGGCGTAGGCCGGCGTCCACAGGTCGACCAGCCGCTGGCGGAACACATAGGCCTGTTCAGAGGCCATCGACCAGGCGACGCGGGCGTCGCCCTTGTCTCGCAGCCAGCGCGCTACCTGCTCGCGGCCTTCAGGCTGGCGCAGCAGGCGGGGCAGCAGGGGATTGGCATGCTCGCGGAATTCGTCCGGCCCCAGGCCGCCATCGCCGTCGAACCAGCCGGGCGACACCATCACCACCACCCGCGAAGCGGGCGACAGGTCGTCGGCCAGCGCGGCCAGCACCAGCTGCATGCCCAGCGACTGAAAACCGGAATGGCCGTAGGCCATGACCGGCATCTGCAATTCGTCGGCCAGGAAGCGGTACGGCACGAAGCGCAGGTCGGTGCTGGTCAGTTCGGACGAGCCCAGCACCACCAGCCGGTCGCCGGTGCGCAGCGCCTGGCTCAGGCGCGACAGGTTGCGGGTCTGGTCCGCCAGGGTGTTGCCCAGATTGTGGATATACACGCCGGCCGATGCGGCGGGCGCCGGGCCGGTCCGCAGGGCCAGCGAATGGCAGGCGCCCCAGCCGGCGGCCACGGCGACGGCCAGGGCCAGCGCCGCCGCCAGCGCATGCTGCCCAAGGGTGCGTTTGAACATGAGGAACCAGGAAGGCGCGGCGCGCGTCTCAAGTGAGGGATCGGATTGTGAGCGGATGTTATCCAGGCGCCATGACCGAGACAAGCGCGCAAACCCGAGGGTGCCCGCGGATTCCCCTTTTTGCGACAACCTGCGGCCCACCGGGCCGCGTCCACGCCCGGCTCGGCCGCCAAAGAATGCGATAGCATCCTGTCATGACTACCCCTACCCGAATCGCCCGCCGCCACCCCGACGAACTGATCATCGGCCTGGTGTCGATTTCCGACCGCGCCTCTTCCGGCGCCTACCAGGACCAGGGCCTGCCCGCCCTGCGTGAATGGCTGGGCGGCGCCCTGGCCTCGCCCTGGCAGGCGGTGGACCGCCTGATTCCCGACGAGCCCGCCCGCATTTCCGACACGCTGATCGAGCTGGTCGACACCTGCGGCTGCGACCTGGTGCTGACCACCGGTGGCACCGGCCCCGCCCGGCGCGACGTCACGCCCGAGGCCACCCTGGCCGTCGGCACCAAGGAAATGCCCGGTTTTGGCGAACAGATGCGCCAGATCAGCCTGCGTTTCGTGCCCACCGCCATCCTGTCGCGGCAGGTCGCCGTCATCCGCGAGCGGCCGTCGCACGCCGCCCTGATCGTCAACCTGCCGGGCCAGCCCAAGGCCATCCGCGAAACGCTGGAAGGCCTGAAGGCCGACGACGGGTCGACGCTGGTGCCGGGCATCTTTGCCGCCATTCCTTACTGCATCGACCTGATCGGCGGTCCCTATGCCGAGACCCGCCCCGAGGTCATCGCCGCCTTCCGCCCGAAATCGGCGCGCCGCCCGCAGCCAGCCCCCGGGGACGCTGCGGTATAGTTGGCCGCCCCCTTTTTTACCCCCCAGCCAGAGAGCCGTCCCATGAAGGTCCGTACCGCCTTGTCCCTTACCGCCGTCCTGCTCGCCGTATCGGCCTGCGCCAACGTCAAAGACGTGCGCGACCGCGATCCGGTGTTCTACGGGTCCACCCAACGCTCGGCCGAGGACTACACCAATTGCGTCGCCTCGGCCTGGAAGGGCATCGGCGTGAATTTCGAACGCAAGGCGGTGCGCAACGGCTTTGAACTGATCCAGCAGGACAGCCTGGGCGTCGAGGCCGTGCTGACCACGACCACCTGGAAGGGCAAGACCGAAGCCCGCCTGTCCACCCGCATCACGCGGCGCGACCAGAGCCTGATCGAACCGGCCAACCTGTGCCTGCAACAGTGATGCCGCAACGCCGAGACATGTTGCGGCTGGGCCTGGCCGCGGCCGCCGTGTGCCTGGGCCTGCCGGCCCGGGCCCAGCAAGCCGCCGCCGCGCAAACTGGCTTCATCACCCGCAAGCTCAATGCGCCGGTGCCCGGCGGCGTGGCCGTGCTGGCGCTGGGCGATGGCCCCCGCGCCCCGGAAGTCACCTACCGCGACCGCCGCGTGCTGGTCGTGCGCGAAGACGGCAAGCAATGGATCGCCGTGGTCGGCATCCCGCTGGCGGTCAAGCCGGGCGCGCAGGAAATCTCGGTGCGCGACGGCAACGCCACGCGCCAGGTAGCCTTCACGGTGCGCGCCAAGGAATACGTGGCGCAGCACATCACGCTGAAGAACCCGCGCCAGGTCAACCCGGACCCCGACGACATGAAGCGCATCGAGCGCGAGATGGCCGAGCAAAGCGCCGCCAACCGCGCCTATCGCGCCGGCGTCACGCCCAGCAACGTGTTGCTGGATCGTCCGGTCACCGGCGGCCGCCTGTCCAGCCCGTTCGGGCTGCGGCGTTTTTTCAACGGCGAAGAACGCAATCCGCATTCCGGGCTGGATTTCGCCGTGCCGGCGGGCACGCCGATCAAGGCGCCGGCCGCGGGCGTGGTGTCGCTGGTGGGGGATTACTTCTTCAACGGCAAGACCGTCTTCCTGGACCATGGCCAAGGCTTTGTCAGCATGTTCTGCCACATGTCGGCCATCGACGTGAAGGTGGGCGACGAGGTGCCCCGCGGCGGCCTGGTCGGGAAAGTCGGGGCCACCGGCCGGGCAACCGGCCCGCACTTGCACTGGAATGTCAGCTTGAACGATGCGCGGGTCGACCCCGCGATCTTCATCGGCGCCTTCAAGCCCTGATACACGGCGCGCATGGGCACGCCGGGATGAAAGTCAGGCCGTGACGGCTTGCGCCTGTGGTTCGGGCGCGGCCGGCGCGGCGGCCGGCTGTTGCAGGGCGATGCGGTGCAGCACGAACTGGTGCATGCGCTCGGCATACATCATCTGGTCCAGCATGCCGTGCAGCTGCACTTCCTGCTCATCCAGGCAATTGTCGTACTTGGTCTTGGCTTCGGCGTAGGTCAGGCCGGTGTTGCGCAGGCTGTTGATGAACGCCTCGCGCGATTGATGAAGCAGGCGCAGGCCTTCTTCTCCCTTGGCGAATCGTCTTCGCGTCAAAGAGAGCTGGTCAGCGGCTTCTTTCAATTCCTGTGTCAGATCCATCTTGCTTCGTGCGTGTTCCGCCGGGCCTGGCGGCTGGGCGCCATTTTTTCATGAACCGGGGTCTTCTGCATTACTACGGCAGGGCGCGGGCAAGGTTAAGGGCTGCCCGAGCTGAAGCAAGCGGTGGGGGCCGGCGCACAGGCCGGCCCGGAGCCGGGCGTTTTAGCGGCGGTACTGCTGGGGACGATGCGGCGCGGGTGCGCGCTCGTCCTTGTGGCGGAAGTTGATGCGGCCCTTGGTCAGGTCGTACGGCGACATTTCCAGGGTGACGCGATCGCCCGCCAGGATGCGGATGCGGTGCTTGCGGATGCGGCCCGAGGCGTAGGCGCCGACTTCGATGCCGTTGTCCAGTTTGACGCGGTAGCGGCTATCGGGCAGCACTTCGTCAACGATGCCATCCAATTCGATGAGTTCTTCTTTAGCCATTTTCTACTCCTTGATCGTTACGCGCCGCCATGCCGTCGGCAAGGCGCGCCGCAGGGGCGGCGGGCGCGTTGGACCCTGAAATCCAGGTCCAGCGGTTTGAACGTAAAACGTCCGGGCAAGCGCGGGTAGGGGCCACGGCATCCCGATTGGATGTCTGAAATGACGGATACTCGCGCCGCGAGGGCTGTGTGCGCGCGATGCGCGGCTTGGTCGCGGGTCGGCGCTTGTGGCGCGTTGCCGGAAGAAGCGGGTTGGAGCGTCTGCTGCAGTGCCGGGCGGCGCGGGGTGCTGCAATGCGCTGCGGGACAGTCGTAGGTTTCGCCCAAGAAAACCGGTTGCCGTTCCGACCCGCCACCACAGGGTTGGCACGCAGAGTGAAAAAAGCCCGGTTTTTGCGGAAAAATCACGGACTTATGTTACTGCAAAGCGCAATATTTAGCCAGTTTTTATCCGTCGTCAGGGCGTGATAGTTGCTATTGAACGACTTGGCCGCGCCAGCCGGGCAGGCTGGCGGCGCGGCCGGGCCAAACGGCCCGAGCCAACGGCCCGAGCCAATGGCAGTCAGCGCGCCGGAATGCGCGCCTGGTAGTCGGCTTCCCAGCGTTGCAGCGCCGACCAGAACCCGCCCGGGCTGCGGCCGGCCAGTCGGGCCGACAGCACGCCCAGGTGCGCATGCCAGCCGCCGGCCACGTCGACCATGTCCTCGCGGGTGGCCAGTTTGCGGTGGGTCAGCACCAGCAGGGTGTCATGGCCTTGCGGCGACAGTTCGAACGTGACTTCCGAGGGTTCGCCGCGCGAACCGCCCCAGGTGAAGGCCAGCAGCCGCGGCGGCTCGCAGCGGGTGATGACGCCGTGTGTGGTGACCCCGTTTTCGTAGGGCTTGTAGGGCTCGGGCGTGGGTTCGGCCACGGACGCCAGGTCGGCGTGCACGAAGCGCAGGGTGACGCCGCCGCCCTCGCGCAGGTCCATGTCACCGGTGGCCAGCCATTGGCCGCGCTTGTCGGATTCGGTCAGGAAGGCCCAGACGCGCTCGACGCTGCCGGGCAGGACGCGGGTGAAGGTCAGGGACTCGGGGCCGGTGACGACGCCGTATTCACTCATGTTGCTCTCCTTGGGGACTGGCCGGGGGCGTGTGGGCGGCGAGCGCGGCGGCCAGCGCGTCCAGCTTGCCGGACCAGAATTGTTCATAGAAGCGCAGCCATTGCATGGCCTCGGCCATGGGGGCCGGTTCCAGGCTGCAGACATGGTTGCGGCCCTTGACGGTGCGCCGCAGCAGGCCGGCCCGTTCCAGCGCCTGCACGTGCTTGGAGGCGCCGGCAAAGCTCATGCGCAAAGGCGCGGCCAGTTCACCGATGGTCCGGTCCGCCCCGGCCAGGCTGCGCAGCATCTCGCGCCGCGTGGGGTCGGCCAGCGCGCGAAAGACGGCATCCAGGGTGGGGGAGGGCATAAGTTCAACCATGGGGTTGAATATACCCGGCTTTGCACCAGAAATTCAACCCCTAGGTTGAATATTCAGGTCACCGCGTGCGGCAGCTCGGCGTCGGCGCTCTCGTAGGCCTCGGGGTATTGGGGCAGGGTGTCGGTGATGTCGAACCACGGCGCCTTGCTGGCCACGTGGCAATGCGCGCCGGGCTTGACGCCCGGATCGTCGTCCAGCGCGCCCAGCGGCAGGCCGTAGATGTCCGGGGTCTGGTCGAAGCGGCTGAGCAGCGGCGTGCCGCAGGCCTCGCAGAAGCCGCGGTAGTTGCCCGGCGACGAGCAGTACCAGGTCACGTGGTTTTCCCCCTTGGTCCAGGCGAAGTCCCTGGCCTGGACGGTGGCTCGGCTGCGGAATGCCGCGCCGTGCGATTTGCGGCACATGGCGCAATGGCAATTGAGGGCGTCGGTGAGCGGGCCGCTGATGTCGTAGGCAACGCGGCCGCAGAGGCAGGAACCTTTGATCATGATGAGCGCCTGGCGGAAGGGGGGATTCCTTGAATATACCCGCGGCTTGCGACAGCGGCGCGGCCTTATATGACGGATGTCTTTCAGTCGGTTGCCATGCCCCCATTTTCCGCCAAATGATTCGATCGTCAGGTCATCGCGCTGTCATGCCGCGAAAACAGAATGCGCCCATGAACTACCCAAGGGGATTCGACGATGACAACCGCCATCGAAGTGCAAGGCCTGAGCAAATCCTTCCATCCTGGCGCGCTGGCGCTGGACAACGTCAGCCTGCGCGTGGCCGACGGTGAAATGGTGGCGCTGCTGGGCGCCTCGGGCTCGGGCAAATCCACCCTGCTGCGCCATCTGGCCGGCTTCGTGGCCGGCGATGCCGGGCAGGGCAGCGTGACCGTCAACGGCCAGCTGATCCAGCGCAACGGCCGCCTGTCGCGCAACGTGCGCGCCGCCCGCGCCAGCATCGGTTTCGTGTTCCAGCAATTCAACCTGGTGGGCCGCCTGCCGGTGATCACCAACGTGCTGACCGGCATGCTGCCGCGCGTGCCGATGTGGCGCAGCCTGATCCGCGTGTTCCTGCGCGCCGAAGTCCGCCAAGGGCTCGACGCACTTGCCCAGGTTGGTATAGACGACTATGCATTTCAACGTGCCTCGACGCTGTCCGGCGGCCAGCAGCAGCGCGCGGCCATCGCCCGCACGCTGGTGCAGAACGCCCGCGTGATCCTGGCCGACGAACCGATTGCCTCGCTCGACCCGGAATCGTCGCGCCGCGTGATGGACACGCTGGCGCAGATCAACCGCACCCGCAAGGTGGCCGTGGTGGTGTCGCTGCACCAGGTCGACGTGGCCCTGCGCTACTGCCCGCGGGTGGTGGCGCTGCGCCACGGCAAGGTGGTCTATGACGGCCCGTCGGCCGACCTCACGCCCGCCATGCTGCGCGACCTGTACGGCTCGGAACTGAGCGAGCTGCTTCCCGAATACTCGCCGCCGGTCACGCCGCTGCCCGGCCTGGCGCCGCTTTCCCAACAGGCCTACGCCGCTTGACCCCCCGCTTTCCTACCCGGAGCTTTCCAATGCTACGCAGAACCTTTTGTGCCCTGATCGCCGCTGCCGCCCTGTCCACGCAAGCCCACGCCCAGGACGCCAAGCCGCTGAACTTCGGCATCATCTCGACCGAATCGTCGACCAACCTGAAGTCGGTCTGGCAGCCGGTCATCGACGACCTGAGCCGCGCCATCGGCGTGCCGGTCAAGCCCTTCTTCGCGTCCGACTACGCCGGCATCATCGAAGGCATGCGCTTCAACAAGGTGCAGGTCGCCTGGTACGGCAACAAGGCCGCCATCGAGGCCGTGGACCGCGCCAACGGCGAAGTGTTCGCCTCGGTGATCGACAAGGACGGCAACCCGGGCTACTGGTCGCTGCTGATCGTCAACAAGGACAGCGACCTGAAGACGCTGGACGACGTGCTCAAGCGCCGCGGCCAGCTCAGCTACGGCGCGGGCGATCCCAACTCGACGTCCGGCACCGCCGTGCCCGGCTACTACCTGTGGGCCGCCAACAAGATCGAACCCAAGACCTTCTTCAAGACGGTGCGTTCGAGCAACCACGAAGCCAACCTGTTGTCGGTCATCAACAAGCAGGTGGACGTGGCCGTGAACAACACCGAGGCGCTGGAGCGCTATCGCCTGAACACCGGCAAGGACGCCAACGACAGCGTGCGCATCCTGTGGAAGTCGCCGCTGATCCCGGCCGATCCGCTGGTCATGCGCACCGACCTGCCGGCCGACATGAAGACCAAGATCCGCGACTTCTTCGTGAACTACGGCAAGGGCAAGGACGCCGAGCGTGAACTGGCCAACCTGAAGGCGCTGACCTACCAGGGCTTCCGCGCGTCGGACAACCAGCAACTGGTGCCGATCCGCCAGATCGAACTGGCCCGCGAAAAAGCCAAGGTCGAAGGCGACGCCACCATCAGCCAGGCCGAAAAGCAGAAGCAGCTGGCCGAACTGGACCGCAAGCTGGCCAGCCTGGGCCAACCGGCCACGGCCAAGCAGTAACGATGCCGCGCGCGCCGGCGCCTGATGGCAGGCGCCGGCGCGCGCGCATCGCACTTTCTACCTGGAATCGATATGACCCTGGCCGTGCCCACTTCCCGTAATTCCGCCGCGCCGCGCTCGTCGCTGCCGGTCCTGCTCGTCTGGGCCATCGTGCTGGCGTTGCTGGTGATGTCCTGGCGTGGCGCCGACATGCGGCCGCTGGACCTGCTGCGGGACTCCGGCAACATGGCGCAGTTCGCCGCCGACTTCTTCCCGCCCAATTTCCGCGATTGGCGCATGTACCTGGACGAGATGGTCGTGACGGTGCAGATCGCCGTGTGGGGCACGTTCCTGGCGATCGTGCTGGCGGTGCCGCTGGGCCTGCTGTGCTCGTCGAACATGGTGCCGGCCTGGGTCTACCAGCCGATGCGGCGCCTGATGGATGCCTGCCGCGCCATCAATGAAATGGTGTTCGCCATGCTGTTCATCGTGGCGGTCGGCCTGGGCCCGTTCGCCGGGGTGCTGGCGCTGTGGGTGCATACCACCGGCGTGCTGGCCAAGCTGTTTTCCGAGGCGGTCGAGGCCATCGACCCGCGGCCCGTCGAAGGCGTGCGCGCCACCGGTGCCAATGCGCTGGAGGAAATCGTCTACGGCGTGATCCCGCAGGTGCTGCCGCTGTGGATCTCGTATTCGCTGTACCGCTTCGAGTCGAACGTGCGCTCGGCCTCGGTGGTGGGCATCGTGGGCGCGGGCGGCATCGGCACCGTGCTGTGGGAAATCATCCGCAGCTTCCGCTATGCCGAGACCTGCGCGGTGATGATCATCATCGTCGCGTTCGTGGTGGTGATCGACATGGCGTCCTCGCGTATCCGCCGCGCGCTGATCTAGGCTTGGCCGGGGTTGCAACCCCGGCCCGGCGCGGGCGTCAGTCCGGCGCCAGCGTCAGGAAAGCGGGCAGCGCCAAGAGGCCCGCCAGCCGCGCGGCGGCGATGTCCGCCGCGGACAGTGCGGCGCGCGGCATCAGGAAGTTGACGGTGCCCAGGCAGGCGCCGTCATGCACCACCGGCACGTTGATCACCGACTGCAAGCCCAGCTCGCGGATGGCATCGTGGTCGTTGAAGAATTCGCGGATGGCGGCTTCGCCTTCGCCAACGAACAGCTTGCATTCGAGCAGCACGTGATTGCCCCAGGCGGTGCCGCGCTTGTCCTTGCTGCCGCCAGGCGGGTAGGCCGCCGGGTTCGAGCTGTACAGGCGCACCACGCGCATCTGGGCCGCATCGTGGCGGTTGATGGTGCACAGCGTATGGCCGAGCACGTCATGCGCATGGGCGTCGATGGCGGCGAAAGCCGCTTGCGCCGATGCGTCGGCGTAGGCCTGCGCCAGGCGGTCGAGAGCGCCGGCGGTGTCCAAAAGCGTGCTCATTCGGCGGTGATCCCCAGTTCCTTGATGAGCTTGCCGTACTTGTCGGCATCGCGCGCCAGCACCTTGGAAAACTGTTCCGGCGTGGTGTCCATCAACAGCACGCCCATGTCGGCCATTTTCTTGATGACGTCGGGCCGCTTCAGGATGCGGTTGATTTCCTGGTTCAGGCGGGCGGTCAGCTCCGGCGGCATGCCGGCCGGGCCGAAGGCGCCGTACCACACCGACAGTTCATAGCCGGGCAGCGTTTCGGCCACCGTGGGCACGTCGGGCAGCAGCGGCGAGCGCTGCTCTTCGGTCACGGCCAGCAGCTTGAGCTTGCCGGTCTGCACGTGCGGCAAGGTCTGCGTGCCGGCGCTGAACAGCACCTGCGTGCGTCCGGCCACGGTGTCCATCACGGCGGGCGCGCCGCCGCGGTAGGGGATGTGCATCATCTTCACGCCCGCGGCCTTCTCGAAGAGCGCGGCGCTGAGATGGTTGGTCGACCCCTGGCCGGCCGACGCATAGGCGACGGTACCGGGGTTGGCCTTGGCGTAGGCGATGAATTCCTTCAGGTTGGACGCCGGCACCGACGGGTGCACCACCATGGTGTTGGTCACCAGCGCCAGTTCGGCGATGGGCGTGAAGTCCTTGACCCCGTCGAACGGCATGCTGGAATACAGCGCCTGGTTCATCGTGTGCGTGCTCATCGAACCGACCAGCAGCGTGTAGCCGTCGGGCTTGGCGCGGGCCACGTAGGTGGTGCCGATGTTGCCCGATGCGCCCGAGCGGTTCTCGACGATGACCGGTTGGCCCAGCGATTGCGTCAGCCCTTCGGACAGCACGCGGGCCAGGATGTCGGTGGATCCGCCGGCGGCCCACGGCACGATCAGGGTGATGGGCTTTTCGGGCCAGGCGGCATGCGCCAGGGCCGGGCCGGCCAGGGCGACGCCCAGGGTGCAGGCGCGCAGCAGTCGTTGGATGAGCTTCATGGTGTTTACCCCTTGCAATGTGGCCGGTCTGGGCGCCGGCTGGATGGAAATATGGTCAGTCAGTAAAGGCGGTCGATACGGGCAGTCGATACAGGCAGTCAACAAAGGCAATCAGTACGGGCAGGCACTAGCGGCCGACGGCATAGCCCTGCATGCCGCGCGGATTGGCGCCCGCGCGCAGCAGCAGGCCGCCGCCGGCGGCGGGTTCGCGGGTGCAGGCGCTGATGCGGCCTTCGGACCAGTCCGGCCCCACGCGCACCTCGTGGCCCGCGTCGCGCAAGGCCTGCACGGTGTGCTCCGGCAAACGCGCTTCGACCGTCAATCGGTTCAGCGTCAGTGCGCGCGGCCAGAACGAACCTGGAAAGTGATCGATGTGCCAGGACGGCGCCTCGATGGCTTCCTGCAGATTCATGCCCAGCGCGTGGCGCAGGAAGAACGCCACGGTCCATTGGTCCTGCTGGTCGCCGCCCGGCGTGCCGAACGCCATGTAGGGCTGGCCGTCGCGCAGCACCAGGCCGGGCGACAGCGTGGTGTTGGGACGCTTGCCCGGTTGCAGCTGGCCGGGCACGCCTTCGTCCAGCCAGGTCATCTGCAGCCGCGTGGTCAGAGGAAAGCCCAGCCCGGGCACCACCGGGCTGGACGACAGCCAGCCGCCCGAAGGCGTCGCGGCCACCATGTTGCCGTCGCGGTCGATGACGTCGATCTGGCAGGTGTCGCCCACGAAAATCTCGCGCTCGGCCCATTCGGCCACGGGCGGCAGCGCGGCAAACGTCGGCTCACCCACGCCGAAGCGGGTGTCGGACGCGGCCAGCGTGCGCACGGCCGCGCCCAGGTCGGGCAGGCGCGGCGCGCGGCCGCCGGGGCTGCCGGGGCGCAGTGTGTCGCTGGCGCGCGGGCCGATCGTGGCGGCGCGCGTTCGGGCGTATTCGTCGCTGAGCAGGTCGGCCAGCGGCACGTCGACGAAGTCGGGGTCGCCATACCAGACGGCGCGGTCGGCAAAGGCCAGCTTGGCGGCCTCGGCCACGTGGTGCACGAATTGCGGCGAGCACGGGTCGGTGCCCAGGTCCAGGTGGCGCAGCAGCGCCAGTTGCTGCAAATGCGCCGGGCCTTGCGACCAGATCCCGCACTTGGCCACGGTGTAGCGGCCATACTGGACCGTGGCCGGCTCGTCGTAGCGGGCGCGCCAGTCGGCCAGGTCGGCCTTGCGCAGCAGGCCGCGGTTGCGCTGGCCGGTGGTGTCGCGCACTGCCTCGTGGGTGTAGTAGTGGTCGATCTCGTCGGCCACGAAGCCGCGGTACCAGACGTCCAGCGCGGCATCGATGCGGCCGCGGCGGTCGGTCGACGCGGCATGCGCCTCGTCCAGGATGCGGGTGTAGGTAGCGGCGATGGCCGGCGTGCGCATCAGCGCATCGGGCGCGGGCACGCGGCCGCCAGGCAGCCACACGGCAGCCGAAGAGGTCCATTCGTCGCGGAACAGGGCCTGCACCGCCAGAATGGCCTGCGAGATGCGCGGCACCAGCGGAAAGCCGTTGCGGGCGTAGTCGATGGCCGGGCGCAGCACGTCGGCCAGTTCCCAGGTGCCGTAGTCGCGCAGCAGGGTCAGCCAGGCGCCGAACGCACCGGGCACCGTGGCAGGCAGCAGGCCGATGCCGGGCACCAGGTCCACGCCCAGGCGGCGAAAGTAGCCGGGGGTGGCCAGCGCGGGTGCCGGCCCCTGGCCGCACAGCGCCCGCATGCGGCCTTCGGTTTCGCTCCAGAACAGGATCGGCACTTCGCCACCCGGGCCGTTCAAGTGAGGCTCCACGATCTGCAGCGTGAAGCCGCCCGCCACCGCCGCGTCAAAGGCGTTGCCCCCGCGTTCCAGCACGCTCATGGCCACTTGCGAGGCCAGCCAGTGCGTGGACGAGACGACACCGAAGGTGCCGCGGATTTCAGGTCGGGTGGTGAAGGCGGGGGTGGACATGGGCGATCGGGTCGGCAGGCGGCGGTGAACGGGCCCAGTATAGGATCACGAAATAACTGATAAAGGCTTTGTTGGCATAATTGAATAACCAATTGGTTATAGGGCTGCGCCGTGATCTGGGACCCCTCTCGCCTTGCCAACCGCCTGAAGCAGCGCCACCTGGTGCTGTTGGCCAACATTGCCCGGCACGGCACGCTGACGCGCGTGGCGGCGGCCACGGGCATCAGCCAGCCCGCGGCGACCAAGGCGCTGGCCGAACTGGAAGAGATCTTCGGCGCGCCGCTGTTCCTGCGCACGGGCCGTGGCCTGCAAGCCACGCCCCTGGGCGAGCTGGCGCTGGTGCGCGCCCGCCACCTGCAGAACGATCTGGACGTGTGGGCGCGCGAAGTCGCCGCGCTGCACGATGGCCGCGCCGCCCACCTGCACGTGGGCGTGGTGCCGTATGTGTCGAGCGCGCTGCTGACGGCGGCGATCAGCCGGCTGCACCAGCGCCATGGCGTGACGCTGACGCTGCATCGCGCCACCACCGACCACCTGGTGCCGATGCTGCGGCGGCACGAGCTGGACTGCATCATCAGCCGCGCCACGTCGACCGTGGCGCTGGACGACCTGAGCCACCGCGTGCTGTATCGCCAACGGCCGCGCCTGATCGCGCACAGCCGGCTGGCGCAGCGCCTGGCCCGCCGCAAGCCGGATTGGGCGGGGCTGGCCGAGATGGATTGGGTGCTGCCGGCCGCCAACACGCCGACGCGCCAGCTGATCGTCGAGCATTTCATCCGCGCCGGCCTGCGGTCGCCGACGCCGGTGCTGGAAGCCTATTCCACCGACGTCATCGAAGGCATGCTGAGCGCCAACGATGCGCTGATGTCGGTGGTGCCCGAAGACATCGCGCGCGAGATCTGCCAGCGCGGCAAGCTGGGCATGGTGCCGTGGGATTTCGGTTGGGAACTGCCGCCGATCAACCTGATCCGGCGGCGTCGCGAGCAGGCGCTGGCGGCGGAAGACCGGTTTTCCGAGATACTGCTGGAACTGTGCGCGCCCGCCTCAGGCGGCCAGCCGGTCCCGGGCGATATCCAGTAGTTCGGCCGCCGCGGCTTCCGGCGCGCCGTTGTTGCCCACCCGCAGCAGGCGGCAGCCCTCGGGCACGCCGAAGTCCTGCGCCGCGCGCGCCAGGCGCGACGCAATCTGTTCGGGTGTTTCACGGCCGCGTTCGGCCAGCCGCTGCGCGAGCCGGGTGGGGTCGACGGTGATCTCGACCGCGGTCAGCGCCGGATAGCGCTGGTACGCGTCGGCCAGATGCGCGCGCGAGCCGTTGATGATGACGGCCGCGCCGCAGTCCAGCCAGGTATCGACCTCGATGCCGATGCCGTAGAAAAGGCCATGGCTGGCCCAGCGCAGCGCAAAGCAGCCCAGCGCGGCGCGGCGGGCGAATTCCTCGACGGTCAGGCGCAGCGCGTCTTCGGTGGCGCCGCTGTCGCGCGTGATGTAGCGGTGTGCCACCAGCACGGGTTCGTCGCCCCGCAGGCGGGCGCGCATCAGCCGCAGCAAGGTGTCCTTGCCGCTGCCCGAGGCGCCCATCAGGTAGACCAGGCGGGCGCCGCTGGCGGGGGCGGGCGGGTTCATGTCGCGGCCGGCCCTTGCAGCCAGGCGGCGCCGGCGGCATCGGTGTGGGTGCCGTCGAACCCGTAGTGGCGTGCGGCGATGAAATCCGCGCCCGCTTGCGGCTGCACATAGACGCTGACGCCCGGCACCGGCATGGCCTGGCCGCGCAACGGGTCGGCAAAGGCGGCTATCGCGGCCTGCGCCTGGGTTAGCGCGGCGCCTTCCAGCTTGCCGGTCAGCGTGATGTGGAAGGTGAAGGTGTCGAACACGTACGGGTAGCCCCAGCGCGCCAGCATGGCCTGCTGCTCGGGCGGCAAGGTGTGCGGCTGGCGGCGGGCCAGTTCGTCGGCCGTGGGCGGGGCGCGCAGTTCGTCCAGCCCGCGCACGGCAGCCGCGGCCAGCGCGTGGATGCGGGCATGGCCGTCGGCATCTTGCGGCGCCACGCGCCAGGCCAGGAAGCCGCGCAGCGGTTCGCATTCCAGTTCGATGGCGAAGGCGCTGCCGTCCTGCACCAGGCGGCGCGCCGCGGCATCGACGTCTTCGGGCGCGGTGCCGGTCCGCAGGCGGAACGGCGGCTTGAGCGTGGCGTGCAGGCCATAGTGGCGCGGCGCGCGGGTCCAGTCTGGCGCGGCGTCGCGTTGGCCGGGCAGCGGCGGCAGGGCCGCGCCGGTGTCGGCGCAGCGGCCCAGCCAGCGGCTGCCCAGGTCGCGCCAGGGGCCGGTGGGGGCCAGGTACAGGGCGTAACGGTGAGCCAGCGGCATGATCAGGCGGCCATGCGCTGGCTGTGGTCGTCGCCGAAGGCGCGGGTGGCATAGCGCAATTCACCGCCCACGATCGCGGCGCAGACGCGCGGCAGGCCAGGCACCTGGTCGTCCACCACGATGGCGTCGGCGATCAGGCCGGGGGCCAGCAGGCCGCGGTCCTGCAAGCCGGCGGCGCGCGCCGGGTTCAGCGACACCAGGTTCCAGGCCTGTTCCAGCGGCAGCACGCCGTCGTGGGCCAGGCGCATCACGGCGGCCAGCGGCGCGGGGTAGTAGTAGTCGGACGTGAGGATGTCGCACAGGCCCGCGCGGATCATCTCGGTGGCGCTGGGGGCGTTGGTATGGCTGCCGCCGCGCACCACGTTGGGGGCGCCGAACACCACGGAATTGCCCAGGTCGCGCGCCACGCCGGCCGCTTCGCGGGTCAGCGGGAACTCGGCCACGCCGCAGCCCAGCTGGTGGTAGTAGCGGCGGGTGGCGGCGTCCGGGTCGTCGTGCGAGGCGACCTTCAGGCCGGCCGCCTGCGCGCAGGCGGTCAGTTCGCGCATGGCGTCGGCCACGGAATCGGCCGCGCCCATCGCCTGGCGGATGCGGGCCTGGAAGGTGTCCAGGTCGCACTCGGCGCGGTCGGCGTATTGCAGCAGCTTGCGATCGTCGCCCAGGCGGCGGGCCATGCTGGGCAGGTGGTCGTTCAGCGCCACGAAGCGCACGCGGCCGTCGCGGATCCATTGCTGGGCGGTCTCGACGCCGCCGACGTGGTGGGTCTCGAAGCGCAGGTGCACGTAGTGGCGCGCGCCCATGATGTGGCGCATGCGTTCCAGCGCGTCGAACATGCGTTCGGCGTAGGCCTCGCCGCGCAGGCCGCCTTCCCAGGACAGCGTGACGCCGTGGAATTCGGTGGTGATGCCGTTGGCCAGCAGCTGGCGGTCGACGTCGAACAGGGCGCCGTCGTACGGAAAGGTGACGCTGGGCCGCGGCATGATGGCGCGTTCGAAGGCGTCGCCGTGCAGGTCGACGATGCCCGGCAGCACCAGCAGGTTGCCGGCGTCGAACCAGGACGCGCCGCGCACGGCCGTGCCGCCGCCGTCGTCGATCAGTCCTGCGTGAAAGCGCAGGCTGGCGTGCTCGATGCCGCGAGGGGTCAGGATACGTTGGCCTGTGACACCGGCCAGGGGCGAGGGGGCGTGTGCTTGGTTCATGACTGGGACGTTAGCGGTGTTGCATTACAACCAGATGTCTAGATGAGTGGAATCGCACTGCCGCGGCCAAGGCCGCGGGAAATTCAGGTTTCGTCGGTCACCATCAATTGCACCAGGTCGCCGACGAAGCGGGTGATGCTGTATTGCAACGGCGCGCCGGCCTGGTCGATGTTCAGGGCTTCGACCTGCAGGATCGGGCGCGTCTTGGGCTGGCCCAGCAACCGCGCCACTTCGGGCGAGGGCAGGGCGGCGGTAATGCGCGACCACTTGCGGGTGTAGTCGCCGATGCCGTAGTGGGCATAGACCTTGGACACCGACTTCAAGGCGGTCAGGCGGTCGGCGAAATCGGGAAAGCGCTTTTCGTCGAAGTAGTGCTCGGACGCGCTGATGGGACGGTTTTCGGCCTTGCCCACCAATTGCACGCGCAACAGCGGCGCGGTGCGCGCCAGGCCCAGGTGCTTGGCCACGTCGGCCGCGCGCAGGGTCTGGCTGCCCAGGGTTTCCAGGTGGCCCAGCACGCCCTGGCTGCGCAGGTTTTCGGAAAAGCGGGTGCGCTTGCCGATCGCGTAGTCGATGGCGTGCTCTTGCACGAAGGTGCCGCGGCCCTGCTCGATGCGGACCAGGCCGCTTTGTTCCAGTTCGCCCATGGCGCGCCGGATGGTATGGCGATTGACGGAAAACTTGGCGGCCAGTTCGGGCTCGGACGGCAGCTGTTCGCCCGCCATGTAGAGCTTGTTGCGGATGTCGTCCGCCAAAGACTCGCCAATCTGCCGCCACACGGCAATGCCGGAACCTCTTTCAACCATGGGATGTGCTCGCGCTGTCATATCAGCTTCATCAAGAATGGCTGTGATTGTGCACCAAGCGGCGGGCGCGGGATAGGCGATGCGTCCCCGCCGCAACTGTCATCAAAAATTCACGCCAGGCTGTTGAACTTCGTTGTGAACGCGATCATACTCCATCCGGTCGTCTAGACGTTTAGAGGAAATAATGGATCATCGACACACAGCGCAAGGCGAGGCCAACGCGCAGCGGGCTGCCTGGATGCGGGTGCTGGCGTTGGCCGATCCGTCCATGCTGGACGGGGCTTTCGGCTCGCTGGGCGGCCTGCCGTCCCACCAGATGCTGCGCCCGGCGCAGACCGGCATGGCCATGGTGCGGGCCCGCAGCGGCGGCACCGGCGGACGTTTCAACCTGGGCGAAATGACGGTCACGCGGTGCGCCGTCAGCCTGGACAACGGCGTGGTCGGCATTGCCTACGTGCAGGGGCGCTCGCTGCGCCACGCCGAACAGGCCGCCGTGGCCGACGCCCTGCTGCAACTGCCCGACTGGCACGACACGGTGCAGGCCCAGCTGATCGGGCCGCTGGCGCGCGAACGCGCCGAACGCGTCGAGCGCCAGGCGCGCGTGGCTGCACAGACCAAGGTCGAATTCTTCACGATGGTGCGAGGCGAGGACTGACATGCAGCAACACATCACGAGCGCGGCGGCCGCCAGCCGCAAACTGCTGCCGGGCTTCGCGGACCCGGTGAACGACGCGCAGGCCACCTTCCGCACGGCACTGGACGCCATGGCGCACCCCGGCCGCGTCGTCGAAACGACTGCCGCCAGCGGTGTGCCCACCGGGTTGTCGCCCGCCTTGGCCGCGCTGCTCCTGACGCTGGTCGACGTCGACACGCCGCTGTGGCTGCCGGACGGCATCGATAGCGGCGTGCTGGACTTCCTGCGCTTTCATTGCGCCTGCCCGATCGTGCCGTCGCCCTCGCTGGCGCGCTTTGCGTGCGTGCCGGCGGGGTTTGCAGCGCCGGCCCTGTCGGCCTGCCATCCCGGCGACCCGGCGTACCCCGACCTGTCGACCACGCTGCTGATCGAAGTCGAATCGCTGGAATCGGGTGCCGAGGTCTCGCTGAGCGGCCCCGGCATCCAGACCCGCCAGGCGCTGCGCGCCGCCGGGTTGCCCGACGGTTTCTGGCGCCAATGGCGCCTGAACCATCAACGTTTTCCGCTGGGCGTCGACGTCTTCCTGACGCACGGGCGGCAATTGTGCGCGCTGCCCCGCAGCACGCGCGTGGAGAACTGACATGTACGTGGCCGTCAAAGGGGGCGAACGCGCCATCCTCAATTCCTATTGCATGCTGGACGACTACCGGCGCGGCGACCGCGCCGTGCCCGAGCTCAGCCTGGACCAGATCCGCGAACAGATGCCGCTGGCGGTGTCGCGCGTGATGGCCGAAGGCTCGCTCTACGATCCGCAACTGGCGGCGCTGGCGCTCAAGCAGGCCGCGGGCGACGTGATCGAAGCCGTGTTCCTGTTGCGCGCCTATCGCACCACCCTGTCGCGCTATGGCTATACGCAGCCGATCGACACGGGCCGCATGCGCCTGCAACGCCGTATTTCGTCCACCTTCAAGGACGTGCCCGGCGGCCAGATCCTGGGCCCGACCTACGACTACACCCAGCGCCTGCTGGATTTTTCGTTGGAAGCCGAGCGCCAGGCAGACGCCTTGCCGGCCGGCGACGAGCCGCTGGACAGCGCCATGCCGCGCGTGACCGACCTGCTGGCGCACGATGACCTGATCGATGCCGAAGCCATTCCCGACGGCGATCCGGAACCCTTCGACCTGACCCGCCAGCCGCTGGACTTCCCGGCCTCGCGCGCCGCGCGCCTGCAGAACCTGGCGCGCGCCGACGAAGGCTTCCTGCTGTCGATGGGCTATTCCACGCAGCGCGGCTACGGCAATACCCACCCCTTTGCCGCCGAGATCCGCTATGGCTTCCTGGAAGTCGAGATGCACATCGAGGAACTGGGGTTCGCCGTCACCGTGGGCGAAATCGAGATCACCGAATGCCAGATGGTCAGCCAGTTTTCCGGCAACGGCGAAGAAGGCCCCAAGTTCACCCGCGGCTACGGCCTGACCTTCGGCTACGGCGAGCGCAAGACCATGTCGATGGCGCTGGTGGACCGCGCCCTGAAGGCCAAGGACCTGGGCGAACGCGCCGATTCCCCGGCCAACGACCACGAGTTCGTGCTGTATCACAGCGACAACGTCGAGGCCTCCGGTTTCGTGCAGCACTTGAAGCTGCCGCACTACGTCGACTTCCAGGCCAACCTGGAACTGCTGCGGCGCATGCGCGCCGAGCGCGCCGCGCCGGGCTCGGCATCTGACCCTGCATCCGATCCCGCGCTTGCCCCCGACACCACCCGCCAGCTGGACGAGGCCGTTGCCCCATGAATGCCACCCCCACCTCCGCCGCCACCGTCGCGCGCGACGACCACTACAACTTCGCTTACCTGGACGAATCCACCAAGCGCATGCTGCGCCGCGCGCTGCTCAAGGCCGTGGCCATTCCGGGCTACCAGGTGCCGTTCGGCAGCCGCGAGATGCCGCTGCCTTACGGCTGGGGCACGGGCGGCATCCAGGTCACCGCGGCCATCATCGGCCAGGGCGACGTGCTCAAGGTCATCGACCAGGGTTCGGACGACACCACCAACGCCATCAACATCCGCCGTTTCTTCGGCCGGGTGACCGGCGTGGCCACCACCGAATCCACCCGCGCCGCCAGCATCGTGCAGACCCGCCACCGCATCCCTGAAACGCCGCTGGCGGCCGGGCAGATCATGGTGTTCCAGGTGCCGATTCCCGAACCGCTGCGCTGGCTGGAACCGAGCGAAACGGAAACCCGCACGATGCACGCGCTGGCCGAATACGGCGGCATGCACGTCAAGCTGTACGAAGACATCGCGCAGCATGGCCACATCGCCACCACCTATGACTACCCGGTCATCGTCAACGACCGCTACATGATGCGGCCGTCGCCGATCCCCAAGTTCGACAACCCCAAGCTGGACAACAGCCCGGCGCTGATGCTGTTCGGCGCGGGCCGCGAAAAGCGCGTCTATGCCGTGCCGCCCTACACGCGGGTCAAGAGCCTGGACTTCGAAGACCATCCCTTCACCGTCGAGAAGTGGTCGGAATGCTGCGACGTGTGCGGCTCGCGCGACAGCTTCCTGGACGAGATCATCCTGGACGATGCCGGCACGCGCCGCTTCGTCTGCTCCGATACCGAATACTGCAACGACCGCCAGGCGCAGCAACATCCGAAAGAGGCCACCGCATGAACGCCCAACCTTTGCTTTCCGTGCGCGACATGACGCGCACCTGGGACGGCGTGCACGGCTGCCGCAACGTCAGCTTCGACCTGTTCCCGGGCGAAGTGCTGTGCGTGGTGGGCGAGTCCGGTTCGGGCAAGAGCACCTTGCTGTCGGCCGTGTCGTACCAGACCCCGCCGGACTCGGGCAGCGTCTGGTACGACACCCGCGACCAGGGCTTCACCGATCTGGCCGGGCTGCAAGGCGCGCGCCTGCGCCTGCTGTCGCGCACCGACTGGGGCTTCGTGCGCCAGAACGCGCGTGATGGCCTGCGCATGCAGGTCAGCGCGGGCGCCAACATCGCCGAACGCCTGATGGCCGTGGGCGACCGCCACTACGGCGACCTGCGCCAGGCCGCGGGCAGCTGGCTCGAGAAAATGGAGATCGACGCCGGCCGCCTGGACGACGCGCCGGCCGCGTTTTCGGGCGGCATGCAGCAGCGCCTGCAGATCGCCCGCAACCTGGTGACTCATCCGCGCCTGGTCTTCATGGACGAGCCGACCGCCTCGCTGGACGTCTCGGTGCAGGCGCGCCTGCTGGACCTGCTGCGCCAGCTGGTGACCGACCTGGGCCTGGCCGCGATCGTGGTGACCCACGACCTGGCGGTGGCGCGCTTGTTGGCGCACCGCACGCTGGTCATGCGCGGCGGCGAGGTCGTGGAAAGCGGCCTGACCGACCAGATTCTCGACGACCCGCAGCATCCCTACACCCAGTTGCTGGTGTCTTCCATTTTGCAGAGCTGACCATGACTGTAGCGACTCCCATGATCGAGGTGCGGGGCCTCGGAAAGATGTTCACCCTGCACAACCAGGGCGGCATTCGCCTGCCGGTGCTGGACGCGGTGGACTTCGACGCCGCCGCGGGCGACTGCCTGGTGCTGGCCGGCCCGTCGGGTACCGGCAAGAGCACGCTGCTGCGCTGCCTGTATGGCAACTACCTGGCCACCGAAGGCAGCATCCGCGTGCGCGCCGGCAATGATTGGGTGGAACTGGTCGGCGCGCCCGAACAGCGCATCCTGGCGCTGCGGCGCGATGTCATCGGCTACGTCAGCCAGTTCCTGCGGGTGATTCCGCGCGTGTCGGCGCTGGACGTGGTGGCCGAGCCGCTGCGCATGGCCGGCACCGACGCCGAAGAAGCCCGTGCCCGCGCCGGTGCCATGCTGCGGCGCCTGAACGTGCCGGCCCGCCTGTGGGGCCTGGCGCCGGCCACGTTCTCGGGCGGCGAGCAGCAGCGGGTCAACATCGCCCGCGGCTTCATTGCGCAGCACCCCATCTTGCTGCTGGACGAACCGACCGCCTCGCTGGACGCCGACAACCGCGCCGTGGTGGTCGAACTGATCCGCGAAGCGCGCGCCGCCGGACGCTGCCTGCTGGGCATCTTCCACGACGCCGAAGTGCGCGACGCCGTGGCGACCCAGGTCCTGGCCTTGCGCCCTGCGCAGGCCGCCGTCGAATTGGAGTGACCCCATGCAAAGCATCTACCTGACCCACGCCCGCGTCGTGCTGCCGGACCGCGTGCTGGAAGACAGCGCCGTCCTGATCGACGATGGCGTGATCGTGGCCATCGCCCCTGACGGCGCCCGCGCCGACCAGGAAATCGACCTGCGTGGCCAGACGCTGGTGCCGGGGCTGATCGACCTGCACTGCGATGCCATCGAGAAAGAAGCCGAGCCGCGCTCGAAAGTGCTGTTTCCGCTGGATTTCGCGGTCGCCCAGGTGGACCGCCGCAACGCCGCGGCGGGCATCACCACGCCCTACCATGCACTGTCGTTTGCCAACAGCGAGTCGGGCGTGCGCAACAACGAAACCGCGGCCCAGGTGGTGCGCAGCGTGCGTGCGTTCCGCTCGCACAGCCTGGTCGACAACCGCGTGCATTGCCGCTACGAAGTTACCGACGCCACATCGCTGCCGGTGTTGCAGGCGCTGATGGACGAGGGCGCGGTGGACCTGCTGTCGGTGATGGACCATTCGCCGGGGCAAGGCCAGTTCAAGACGCTGGAGTCGTACCTGCAATACATGATCGGCAACCACGCGATGAGCCGCGAGCAGGCCGAGGAGGCCGCCCGCGCCAAGACCCGTTCCAAGGACGGTGCGGTGCAGCGGGTGGAAACGCTGCTGGCGCATGCGCACGGCCTGGGCATTCCCACGGCCAGCCACGACGACGATTCGATCCACCGCATCGCCACCATGCGCAACCTGGGCGTGTCGATGAGCGAATTCCCGATCACGCTGGACACGGCGCGCGCCGCGGTGTCTTGCGGCCTGCCTACCATCCTGGGCGCGCCCAACGTGCTGCGCGGCAAGAGCCAGAGCGGTTCGATGCGGGCCATCGATGCGATCCGTGCGGGCGTGGCCAGTTGCCTGTGCTCGGACTACCAGCCGTCCACGCTGATCGCCGCGGCCTTCGCGTTGGCCGCGCAGACCGATCTGACGCTGCCGCAGGCCATGGCGCTGGTGACGGCGAATCCGGCCGACGCCTGCGGGCTGTCCGACCGCGGCCGCATCGCGGTGGGGCTGCGCGCCGACCTCGTGGCGGTGGCGCAGGTGGGCGCGCTGCCGCTCATCAGCCATGCCTGGAGCGCGGGCCGGCTGGTGTTTTCGGCCCACTACCCCGCGTCCCGGCCGACGATGCCGGCGGCCGAGCCGCGCGGCCTCGTTGCCGCCTGATCGCCGCCTGATCTCAGCCCGATCGCCCCGCGGCCCGGGCACGCGTCTTTTTTGCGCCTGCGCAAGGCTCGGCGCGCAAAAACATCGCTGCCGGGCAAGCGGGCGTCGCGCGCATCTGGTTAAATGGGCGGATGACGAGGCGGCCCCGGCTTGCGGGGCCCGTCTTCCCTTTTTCCGGAGCGCGCGATGGCACGATTCAATTTCACCCAAGACCCCGAAGAACCCGATCTCTGGGCCGCGGAAAACGTGCCCGTGGGCGGCAGCCGCCCGCCTATCCACGTGATGATCCAGACCGACGGCGAAGAACCCGACAGCGGCGCCTCGAAAGTGGTCAAGGCCATCATCGACAACCTCGATGACCACGTCCTGACCGCTGCCGAGTTCCTGCTCGACAACTACTCGTACGAACACTACAAGAAGCTGGGCATCGAAGACGACCAGCTGCTGGCCGAAGAAACTGCCGAAGCCATGGCCGAAAAGGCCGTGCTGCGCGCGCTGTGGCTGTTCGACGAAGATGGCGACGGCTATGAACTCTGGTTCACGCTGCCCTGGGACCCGGTCCACACCTACGACGTGGAATTCGAAGACGGTTCGCCCGTCTCGTGTTCGGTCAACGACTGATCCCGCACCAGAAACGCCCCGCCCAGCGGGGCGTTTTTGCATCGGCGGCGCAAGGGCGCCCCGCCAGGGCCTTCAGGGCATGAGCTCGTAGCGGGTCGCGCGGGCCTCGCCCAGCGATTCGTCGTAGCGATAGCGCAGCGTCAATGGCTTGCCCCGGCGTACCGCCGACGCCTCGACGTTGTCCAGCGCCACATCGACCTGCCGGCCGACGAATTCGGTGCAGTCGGTATCGGCGCGCGCGCCTTCGGGAATGTCCGCCGCCTTGACCTTCAACTGGAACAGCACTTTCGATAGCTCGGTGCCATCGGTGCGGTATTGGCGCATGGTGACGGGCAGGTTGACGACGGTGCCGGACAGATCGCACGAGATGCGGGTCCAGGCATGTGCGCTGGGCAGCGCGGCCATCAGCGCCGCCGCGGCAAGCGCGGTGCGCAAGCGTGGGAATTTCATGGCGTATGCAATGGGCGCGGCGGCCAGGCGCGGCGCCCGTAAGGGGCCAGGGGGCTTTTATGTTGCGCCGGTCGCGCGCCCCGGTCAAGGCGCAACCGGCGGCAAAAAAAAGCCCCGCAACAGGTTGCGGGGCCTTCTTTGTCTTTCAGCGATGCGTCAGTGAAACGCGTCGGCGTCAGGCATCGCGCGTGGCGGTCTGGCTCGGCTGGGAAGCGTCCGTCAGCGGCTGGCCGACATCGGCCTTGGGCGCCAGGTCTTCCTCGTTGCCTTCCATCTTGGCGATGACGGCGGTGGCCAGGCTGTTGCCGACCACGTTGGTGGCCGTGCGGCCCATGTCGAAGAACTGGTCGATGCCCATGATCAGCAGCAGGCCGGCTTCGGGCAGGTGGAACATCGGCAGCGTGGCCGCCACCACCACCAGCGAGGCGCGCGCCACGCCGGCCATGCCCTTGCTGGTCACCATCAGCACCAGCAGCAGGGTGAGCTGCTGTGAGAAGCTCATGTCGATGTTGTAGGCCTGCGCGATGAACAGCACGGCGAACGACTGATACATCATCGAGCCGTCCAGGTTGAACGAATAGCCCAGCGGCAGCACGAAGCCCGAAATGCGCTTGGACACGCCGAAACGCTCCAGCGCCTCGATCGTCTTGGGGTAGGCCGATTCGCTGCTGGCGGTGGAAAAGGCGAGCAGGGTCGGTTCCTTGATCAGCCCGCCCAGGCGGAAGGTGGACTTGCCCAGGAACAGGTAGCCCACGGCAAACAGGATGGCCCACAGCAGCGCCAGGCCCAGGTAGAACTCGCCGATCAGCTTGCCGTAGCTGACCAGCACGCCCAGGCCTTCGGTGGTGATGGCGGCGGCCATGGCGGCGAACACGCCCAGGGGCGCGAAGCGCATGACGTAGTCGGTCACGCGGAACATGATCTTGGCCAGCTCGTCGATCATGTTGTAGATGGTGTTGTGGCCCTTGCCGCGAATGAACGACAGCGCCGCGCCGAAGAACAGCGAGAACACCAGGATCTGCAGGATCTCGTTGTTCGCCATGGCTTCGGCGATGCTCTTGGGGAACACGTGGGCGATGAAGGCCTTGAGCGTGAAGTCGCCCGTTTTCAGGCCGGCGGTGGCGGCCGCGTCCGGCAGCGCCAGGTTCAGGTGCGCGCCGGGCTGGAAGATGTTGACCAGCGCCAGGCCCAGCAGCAGCGAGATGGCCGAGGCGGCGATGAACCAGAACATGGCGCGCAGGCCGATGCGGCCCACGGCGCTGGCGTCGCTCATGCTGGCCAGGCCCGACACCAGCGTGGCGAACACCAGGGGCGCGATGATCATCTTGATCATGCGCAGGAAGATGTCCGTGATCAGGCTGAAGTACGAGGCGATTTCCTTGGCCTCTTGCGCGTTCTGCGCGTACTTGTTGCAGAAATAGCCCACCACGACGCCCAGCACCATGGCGATGCCGATGTAACGCGTCAGCTTCTTAGTATTCATCTTCTAAAAACGGAAAACAGGGACTCTATCGGTCGGCCGGTGGCCTTACCCGCCGGCACGGGGCGGGGCGAATCGGTCCAATGACGGATATGCCGGAGGGCGCCCGGAGCGGCACGGGTTAACCCTTGGGGCGCGATGTTAACGCCGCGAACCTGACAGTTAGTTGTCAGGTTGGGGACGGATCGGCACAATCGAACCCGGGCCGCCGGACATGCCAGAATGGCAACACCCGGGGTCCGCCGCCAGCCGGCGGGCAACCGGGAAAAAGGGGCCGCCCAGGTCCGATACCTATATAGGAGACAGAGCTATGCCGAAACGCGAATTGTCCGTCCTGGCGTCCGGGTACACCTACCTGGAAGGCCTGCGCTGGCACGACGGGCGCCTGTGGGCGTCGGACTTCTACACCGGCCAGGTGATCGCCGTGGACCTGCAAGGTCGCGTCGAGGTGATCTGTCGGGTGTTGCAGCAGCCCTCCGGCCTGGGCTGGCTGCCCGACGGCCGCCTGCTGATCTCGTCCATGAAAGACCGCAAGCTCCTGCGCCGCGAGGCGGACGGCACGCTGTCGCAGCATGCCGACCTGTCTGCCCTGACCGGCGGGCCCATCAACGATCTGGTGGTGGATGACCAGGGCCGGGCCTACGTGGGCAACTTCGGCTTTGACCTGATGGCCGGCGAGCCTTTCGCCACCACCACGCTGGTGCGGGTGGACACGGACGGCGTTGCCCAGGTGGTGGCCGACGGGCTGTGGTTTCCCAACGGCTCGTTCATCACGCCCGATGGCAAGACCCTGATCGTCAACGAAACCTTCGGCAACCGCATCTCGGAATTCGACATCCTGGCCCATGGCGCCCTGGGGCCGCGGCGCGACTGGGCCCATTTCGGCGCCTTGCCCGATTCCAACGACCTGTCGGTGCTGATCGCGGCCTCGGCCATCGGGCCCGACGGCGGCGCGCTGGATGCCGAGGGCGCCCTCTGGGTGGCCGACGCCATCGGCAAGCGCATCGTGCGGGTCGCGCGCGGCGGCAAGATCCTGGAACAGATCGATACCGGCGAATTCGGCATCTTCGCCGCGGCGCTGGGCGGCCCGGACGGTAAGACGCTGTTCATGGCGGCCGCGCCTGATTTCATCGAGGCCAACCGCCGGGCCAGGCCCGAAGGGCGGATCCTGATGACGCAGGTGGACGTGCCGCACGCGGGCCGGCCCTAGGACGGGCTGGCAAGCGGCCCAGTCAGACGGCCGGTTTAGTCCTGGTGGATAGGGATACCGGCCGTTTCAAGACCTTTCTTCGATTCCCCCGTAAAATCTCGCCATTCGGCTCGATTTCAACCATCTTTCAATCCACAGTACCTAAGGAGGACCACTCATGGCCCTAGTCTCCATGCGCCAGTTGCTCGACCACGCCGCCGAGCACGGCTACGGCATTCCGGCTTTCAACGTCAATAACCTGGAACAGGTCCAGGCCATCATGGAAGCCGCGGCGGAGACCGACAGCCCGGTGATCATGCAGGCTTCGGCCGGCGCCCGCAAATATGCCGGCGAAGGCTTCCTGAAGCACCTGATCCAGGCCGCCGTTGAGTCCTACCCGCACATCCCCGTGGTCATGCACCAGGATCACGGCCAGTCGCCCAAGGTCTGCCAAGGCGCCATCGACCTGGGCTTCTCCAGCGTCATGATGGACGGCTCCCTGAAAGAAGACGGCAAGACCATCGCCGACTACGATTACAACGTCGACGTCACCAAGAAGGTCGTGGACATCGCCCACAAGCTGGGCGTCACGGTCGAAGGCGAACTGGGCTGCCTGGGCTCGCTGGAAACCATGGAAGGCGACAAGGAAGACGGCCACGGCGCCGACGGCAAGCTGACCATGGACCAGCTGCTGACCGACCCGGAACAAGCCGCCGACTTCGTGCGCCGCACCCAGCTGGACGCCCTGGCGATCGCCATCGGCACCAGCCACGGCGCCTACAAGTTCACGCGCAAGCCCACCGGCGACATCCTGTCGATCGCCCGCATCAAGGAAATCCACGCTCGCCTGCCCAACACCCACCTGGTGATGCACGGCAGCTCCAGCGTGCCGCAGGAACTGCTGGCCGAGATCCGTGAATTCGGCGGCAACATGAAGGAAACCTACGGCGTGCCCGTCGAGGAAATCCAGGAAGCCATCAAGTACGGCGTGCGCAAGATCAATATCGACACCGATATCCGTCTGGCCATGACTGGCGCGATCCGCCGCTTCTTTGCCGAGAACCCCGAAAAGTTCGACCCGCGCGAATACCTGAAGCCGGCCCGCGCCGCCGCCAAGGCGATCTGTGTGGCTCGCTACACCGAATTCGGTACCGCCGGCAACGCCAGCAAGATCAAGGCCTTGCCGCTGACCGACATCGCCGCCCAGTACGCTTCGGGCAAGCTGTCCCAAGTGGTGCAGTAAGCCGCTGGCCGGCCGGGTGGGGCGCCTTTCGGGGCGGCCACCGGCCGGAACCAGGCGAAAAAAGGCGGGCCCCGGTGGGCCCGCCTTTTTCTTGCGCGTCGCGCTAGGCCGACGGCGCGTTCTTGGGAAAGTGCGGCACCGACTTGTCCATGTGGTGCCAGGACGGGGCCGAATCGGTCCATAGGCTGACGCGGGTGTGGAAGGCCTCGGGGTCGTCCAGCGAACCGGCCCGCACCACTTCATAGGTGGTGCTGTCCGAGCCGCCGAACAGCGGCGTGCCGCAGTCCGGACAGAAGCTGCGCATCACGATGTGGCCGGAATCGCTCTTGTAGCGGTGTTCGCGCGGCTGGCCGCGCAGCAGAGTGACCGAGCCGGCCGGGAAGATCAGCGCGTGGGCCGGCGCGCCGCCGCTGGAATACTGGCAATCGCGGCAATGACAGGTGGCGGCCATGATGGGCTCGTCCGTCACCGCGAACCGCACGGCGCCGCACTGGCAACCGCCGGTCAGGTGAACCTGCGCGTCGGCGTGGGACGCGCGTTTTAAGGATGCTTCCTGCATACGACTTTGTCTCCTCCAGGTGAAAAGGGGGCGCCGTGACGCGAGTTCGCGGCCGGCGCATCATTTGGAATGCAGCCAGACTAACCCGGGGTCCGCGACCCGGCAAGACGGACCTATTTGCAGTAACCTATGCGCTTTCTTGCGCCCTCATTTTTGCCATAGGCCATTTTTCCCGTGACTTCTGCTTTGCATCAATCCAGCATCAAGTCCTTGCCGCTGCTGGGCCGCGGTAAGGTCCGCGACATGTACGCCGTGGGCGACGACAAGCTGCTGATCGTCGCCTCGGACCGCATCTCGGCGTTCGACGTCATCCTCGACGATCCCATCCCCGGCAAGGGGCAGGTGCTGACCGAGCTGACCGAGTTCTGGCTGCAGAAGCTGGCCCACATCCTGCCGAACCACTCCACCGGCGTGAAGCCCGAAGACGTGGTGGCGCCCGACGAAGTCGACCAGGTGCGCGGCCGCGCCGTGGTGGTCAAGCGCTTGAAGCCCATCCTGGTCGAAGCGGTGGCCCGCGGCTACCTGATCGGTTCCGGCTGGAAAGACTACCAGGCCACCGGCGCCATCTGCGGCATCAAGCTGCCCGCCGGCCTGCAACAGGCCAGCCAGTTGCCCGAGCCCATCTTCACGCCTGCGGCCAAGGCCGAATTCGGCATGCACGACGAAAACGTCGACTTCGCCCACGTGGTCAAGGAAGTCGGCCAGGAAATGGCCGAACGCATCCGCGACGTCACGCTCAAGCTGTACGCCGAAGCCGCCAAGTTCGCCGCCACCAAGGGCATCATCATCGCCGACACCAAGTTCGAATTCGGCCTGGACGACGATGGCACGCTCTACCTGATGGACGAAGTGCTGACCCCGGATTCCTCGCGCTTCTGGCCCGCCGACGGCTACCGCGTGGGCATCAGCCCGCCGTCGTTCGACAAGCAGTTCGTGCGCGACTGGCTCGAAACCCAGACCTGGGACAAGACCCCGCCGGCCCCGCGCCTGCCCCAGGACGTGCTGGAAAAGACCGCCGCCAAGTACCGCGAAGCGCTGGATCGCCTGATCGCCTGATCGCGCGCGCCTGGTCACCCCGCAACCCGCCCGATTTCTGGGCGGGTTTCTTTTTGTCCGCGATGGCCGATCGATCAGGGAAATCCCTGTTTTTCGGTAAGAATTATTGCTTATTGTTACGTTATACTCGCCGCGGACATAGAGACGGGAGCTGCGCATGACAATGATGTTGCCTTTCCTGACCGGATTGGTCGCGGTGTGGTTCGGCATGCTTGGCAAGCGCCGTCCCTGCGTGGCGTTCTGGCTGATCACCCTGCTGGTGTTCGCCGCCTGGTGCCAGTTCCACATGACCAGCCCGCTGGCGCTGTCGCTCTAGGCTCCCCTGACATGATCTTCACCCGCCATCCCGCGCGCGGCTCGCGCGTGCTCAACGGCCTGGCCCTGCTGGGCGTGACCGTCATCCTGGGCCTGGCGTTCGCCTGGCAGTTCGCCTACGACGAGCTGCCGTGCCCGCTCTGCCTGCTGCAGCGGGTGGCCCTGATGCTGGCCGGCGTCGGGCTGCTGCTGAACCTGCGGCTGGGGCCGTCGCCCATGCACTACGCCATGACGATCGCGGCCTCGCTGGGCGGCATGGTGGCCTCGGGCCGCCAGGTGCTGCTGCACATCGCGCCGGGCGACCCCGGCTACGGCACGACGCTGCTGGGCCTGCATTTCTATACCTGGGGGTTCATCGCCTTTGCCGCGCTGATCGTCTTCTGCGTGGTGATGCTGTCGGCCGACCGCAAATGGGGCGACAACGTGCTCAAGCGGCCGGTCTCGGCATTGGGCGTGGTGGTCATGGCCCTGTTTTTCATCATGGTGCTGGGCAACCTAGGCAGCACCACGCTGCAATGCGGTTTCGGGCCTTGCCCGGACAACCCCACCAGCTATCTCTGGCTGGGTTCCGCCGATCCGTCGTAAGGGTGCCGCCGACGCCGGGTAAAATACCGGGTTTCGCGGTTTCGCCGCGGCCATCCAACTACTCGACATCGGTTATGACAGCCAAGACTTCCGCAGCGGCAGACGCCACCCCCGTGGTGGGCGTGATTATGGGTTCTTCCAGCGATTGGGAGGTCATGAAGCACGCCGTCACCATGCTGGAAGACTTCGGCGTGGCCTATGAAGCTCGCGTGATCTCCGCGCACCGCATGCCGCAGGACATGGCCGAATACGGCGCCGCGGCGTTCGAGCGCGGCCTGCGCGGCATCATCGCCGGCGCCGGCGGCGCGGCGCACCTGCCGGGCATGATGGCGGCCCTGACCGAAGTGCCGGTGTTCGGCGTGCCGGTGCCGTCCAAGTACCTGCGCGGCGAAGACTCGCTGTTGTCCATCGTGCAGATGCCCAAGGGCGTGCCGGTCGCCACCTTCGCCATCGGCGAGGCCGGCGCCGCCAACGCCGCACTGCACCTGATCGCCACGCTGGCGGGCACCGACGCGGGCCTGCACAAGAAGCTGGTGGCGTTCCGCGCGCGCCAGACGCAGGCCGCGCGTGACATGAAGGTTCCGCCCGAGGCCTGATCCGAATGACGCAATCGACTGCTTTCTCCATCGCACCCGGCGGCTGGCTTGGCCTGCTCGGCGGCGGCCAGCTGGGCCGCATGTTCTGCCACGCGGCGCAAAGCCTGGGCTACAAGGTCGCGGTGCTGGACCCGGCCGCCGAATGCCCCGCGGGCATGGTGGCGGACCTGCACATCCAGGCCGCCTACGACGATGAGGCCGGCCTCGAGCGCCTGGCCAGCACCTGTCAGGCCGTCACCACCGAATTCGAGAACGTGCCGGCCGCCAGCCTGCGCGCGCTGGCCACGCGCTGCCGCGTCAGCCCGGCCGCCGATGCGGTGGCGATCGTGCAGGACCGCATTTCCGAAAAGAGTTTCATCGCCGGCCAAGGCATCACGGTGGCGCCGCACGCGGCCATCCGCAGCGAAGCCGACCTGCATGCCGCGCCCGATGCGCTGTTCCCGGGCATTCTCAAGGTGGCCCGGCTGGGCTACGACGGCAAGGGCCAGGCCCGCATCGACACGCGCGAAGCCGCGCTGGCCGCCTTCGCCGAATTCGGCGGCGTGGCCTGCGTGCTCGAAGCGCTGATGCCGCTGGACTACGAAATCTCGGTCGTGATCGCGCGCGGTTTCGATGGCGCGAGCGTGGTGTTCCCGGTGGCCCGCAACGTGCACCGCGACGGCATCCTGGCCGTGTCCACTGCGGCGCCGGTCAAGCAGGATGCTGCCCATGCCGAACGCCAGGCGCGCGCCACCGAGGCCGCGCAAGCCATCGCGCAGGGCCTGGGCTATCACGGCGTCCTGTGCGTGGAATTCTTCGTGTTGCAGGACGGCAGCCTGATCGTCAACGAGATCGCGCCGCGTCCGCACAACAGCGGCCACTACACCATGGACGCCTGCGTCACCAGCCAGTTCGAGCAGCAGGCGCGCGCCATGGCCGGCCTGCCGCTGGGCAGCACCGACCTGCTGGCGCCGGCCGTGATGCTGAACATCCTGGGCGACATCTGGTATCCGTCGGCCACCGGCGATGCGCAGCGCGAACCCGACTGGGCCGCCGCGCTGGCCGTGCCCACCGCCAAGCTGCATCTGTACGGCAAGCGCGAAGCGCGCCGTGGCCGCAAGATGGGCCACGTCACCATCGTCGCTGCCAGCTTGCGCGAAGCGCAGGCCGACGCCGCGCGCGTGGCCGCCGCGCTGGGCATGCAAGCGCCCGAGTAACGCCATGCCTGTCCAGCCGTCCCTTACTGCCAGCGCGCAAGACATCGCCGCCGCCGCCCAGCGCCTGCTGGACGGCGAGCTGGCGGCGTTTCCCACCGAGACCGTCTACGGCCTGGGGGCGGACGCCGAGAACCCGCAGGCCGTGGGCAAGATCTACGCCGCCAAGGGCCGCCCGTCGAATCACCCTGTCATCGTGCACATCGCGCCGCACGGCGACCTGTCGTACTGGGTGTCCGAGGTGCCGCCCGAAGCCCGTCTGCTGATCGACGCCTTCTGGCCCGGTCCGCTGACGCTGATCCTCAAGCGCGCGCCGCACATCGCCGACACGGTCAGCGGCGGCCAGGACAGCATCGGCATCCGCTGCCCCTCGCATCCGGTGGCGCAGGCGCTGCTGGCGGCGTTCGCGGCGGGCAAGCCGAACGGGCAGGGCGGCGTGGCCGCGCCGTCGGCCAACAAGTTCGGCCAGGTCTCGCCGACCCGCGCCGACCATGTGAAAAACGAATTCCCCGACGAGGTCGCCGCGGGCATGCCGGTGCTGGAAGGCGGCGCGTCCGAGGTCGGCATCGAATCCACCATCCTGGACCTGTCGCGGCTGGATCGCGGCGCGGGCCCGGTGCTGCTGCGCCCGGGGCACATCAGCGCCGCGCAGATCGAAGCGGTGCTGGGCGTGCAGGTGTTCGCGCCGGACGCCGCGGCCCCGCGCGCTTCGGGTACGCTCAAGGCGCATTACGCGCCGCGCACCGCGCTGGAACTGGCGTCCGATGCACGCTTGCAGGCCGTGCTGCAAGGCCGCGGCCTGCCGGCAGGCAAGGTCGTGGTGGTGGCGTACGCGCCGCCCCCTGCGGGCCTGGATGCCCGAATTCAATGGCAACAGGTGCCGGCGGACCCGGCGCGCTACGCGCAGGCGCTGTATGCGCTGCTGCGCGACCTGGACGGCCAGGGCTTTGCCCGCATCATCGTGCAGGCCCCGCCTGACAACGACGACTGGCACGCGGTCAACGACCGCATCGGCCGCGCGGCGGCGGCGTTCACGCTGGACACGACGGACCTGTAAGGTCTGTCTTTTCCTACGCGGACCTGTAGGGGCCGTCCCTCACGCCGTGGACCTGTAAGTCCCGTCCTTCACGCCGCCAGGAATTCCCCGATCCGTTCCACCGCCTGCCGCATCGGCGTCAGGAATTCGCCGGTCAGCCGTTCCAGCGGCACCCGCGCCGCCTTCACGCTGACGTTCACCGCGCCGCAGGCCTTGCCGCTGGCCGAACGCACCGGCACCGAGATCGCGCGCACGTTCAGTTCGAGTTCCTGGTCGACGACTGCGTAGTCCTGCTCGCGGATGCGTTCCAGTTCGGCGCGCAGCCGCGCTTCGGTGACCAGCGTGTATTCCGTATAGGGTTGCAGGTCGACGGCGGCGAAGTAACGCGCCAGTGCCGGCTCGGACAATTGCGCCAGCAGCACCCGCCCGATGGACGTGCAATAGGCGGGCAAGCGGCTGCCCAGCCCCATCGACGTGGCCAGCAGACGGTTCACCTCGGAGCGCGCCAGGTACAGCATCTCGTGGCCTTCCATGATGGCCAGCGCGCAGGTCTCGTTGACGGTGGCGCTGAGCTCTTCGAGCACCGGCTGGGCCAGCGACACGAACGGCGTCGACGAGAAGTAGGCATAGCCCAGGCCTAGGATGCGCGGGGTCAGCACGTATTGGCGTCCGTGCTGCTCGGCAATGCCCAGCAGCATCAGCGTGTGCAGGCAGCGCTGCACCACCGCGCGCGGCAGGTCGGCGCGGCGCGCCAGTTCGGCGGCGGTCTGCGGATGGCGCCGCGTGCCGAACGCGCGGATCACGTGCAGGCCGCGCGCCAGTGTCAGCATGTAGTCGGGATCGCCCCGCAACTGGTCGGGGTGGTCTTCGGGGGCCAGCGGCGCGGCGTAGCCGGGCGGGGGAAGGTTGGGCAGCATCAGCCTGCGCGCAGCGGCGCGCCGGTGCGCGCCTGCAGTTCCGTCAAGGTCATGCCGTCGATCATATCCCGGACCCACAGGCCGTCCGGCGTGATGTCGATGACGGCCAGATCGGTGTAGATGCGGTCCACCACGCCCGCGCCGGTCAAGGGATAGGTGCAGCGTTCGACGATCTTGGGCGAGCCGTTCTTGCTGTTGTGTTCCATCATGATGAACACGCTGCGCGCGCCCACGGCCAGGTCCATGGCGCCGCCCACGGCCGGCGCCTCGCCCGGCTTGTTCAGCGACCAGTTGGCCAGGTCGCCGTTGGCCGCGACCTGCATGCCGCCCATGACGCAGATGTCCAGGTGGCCGCCGCGCATCATGGCGAACGAGTCGGCGTGGTGAAAGTACGCGCCGCCTTCGAGCAGGGTGACCGGCTGCTTGCCGGCGTTGATCAGGTCCAGGTCGATGGCGTCGTCGGTGGGGGGCGGGCCCATGCCCAGGATGCCGTTTTCGCTGTGCAGCACGATCTCGCGGCCGGCGGGCAAATGGGCGGCCACCAGCACGGGCATGCCGATGCCCAGGTTGACGTAGCTGCCGTCGGGGATGTCGCGAGCCAGGCGGCGCGCCATGGCCTCGCGGGTCAGGGGGGTAGGCATTGCGGGTTCCTTGAAGTTGCTGGGCCTAGCTGGAAAATGCGGCGTCGGCCACTTCGGTGACGCGCGTGACGAAGATGCCGGGCGTCACCACGGCTTCGGGCGACAGCTCGCCCAGCGTGGCCTTGGCGCGCACCTGGACGATGGTGGTCTTGGCGGCCATGCACATGATGGGGCCGAAGTTGCGCGCGCTTTTGCGGTAGGTGAGGTTGCCCCAGCGGTCGGCCTGGTCGGCCTTGACCAGCGCGAAGTCGCCGTGCAGCGGCGCCTCGAACACGTAGCCGCGGCCGTCGATGATGCGGGTTTCCTTGCCGGCGGCCAGGTCGGTGCCGTAGGCCGTGGGCGTGAAGAAGCCGCCCAGTCCGGCGCCCGCGGCGCGCAGCCGTTCGGCGATGGTGCCTTGCGGCACGCATTCGAGTTCGATCCTGCCCTGGCGGTACAGGTCGTCGAATACCCACGAATGCGAGGCCTTGGGAAACGAGCAGATCACCTTGCGCACGCGGCCCGCCTTGATGAGCGCGGCCAGGCCGGTTTCGCGGTTGCCGGCGTTGTTGCTCACCACGGTAAGGTCGCGCGCGCCCTGGTCGATCAGGGCGTGCAGCAGTTCGGTAGGCATGCCGGCGCCGCCGAAGCCGCTGACCAGCACGGTGGCGCCGTCATGGATGCCGGCCACCGCGGCGTGGGGAGTGTCGATGAACTTGTCGATCATGGTTGCCTTCGGGTCGGGCGGGGCGCGAGTTGCCGGCGCGCCCCGTGGATGCGTCGCCGGGGGGCGGCTCAGTCCAGTGTGATGTGCGCCTGCTTGATGATGTCGGCGTAGCGCGCCGAGTCCTGCTTCATCAGCTGGGCGAACTGGTCGCTGGTGCCGCTGGCGGGCAAGAAGCCGGCGTCCAGGAATTTCTGCCGCACATCGGGCTCTTGCACGATGTCGCTGATCTCGCGCGCCATGCGGTCGATGATCGGCTTGGGCGTGTTGGCCGGCGCCATCAGACCCGCCCAGGACCCGGTGACAAAGCCCGGCATGCCGGCTTCTTCCATGGTGGGAACGGCCGGTTCGGTGGGCCAGCGCGCCTTGCCGGTGAAGCCCAGCGCCTTCAGGCGGTTCTGCTTCACGTATTGCATCGGCACCAGGATGGGGTCGAACACCATCGACACCCGCCCGCCCAGCAGGTCGGTCAGGATCGGCGCGCTGCCCTTGTAGGCCACGTGCGTCATGGTGAGCTTGTTCTGCAGGGCGAAGTCGGCGCCGGTCAGGTGCGCGCTGGACCCGTTGCCGCTGGAGGCGTAGGTGAGCTTGTCCGGATGCTTGCGGGCATAGGCCACCAGTTCGGCCACGCTGTTCACGGGCAGGTCCTGCGAGACGAACAGGAACAGCGGCAGGTCGGCCATCTGCGCCACCGGCGTCAGGTCGTCGGGCTTGTAGGGCAGTTTGTACAGGTGGAAGTTGATGATGAACGCGGGCAGGATGGACAGGAAGGTGTAGCCGTCGGGGTCGGCCTTGGCGGCGATACCCGCGCCCACGCTGCTGTTGGCGCCTGGCCGGTTCTCGACAATGATGGTCTGCTTCAGGCGCGGGCCGAGCTTTTCCATCACGATGCGCGTGACGATGTCGGTGGACCCGCCCGGCGTGTAGGGCACGATCACCTTGATGGGCTTGCTGGGCCAGTCGTCGGCGGCCTGGGCGGCGCTGGCCGTGGCCAGGCCGCAGGCGGCCAGCGTGGCGCAGAGCAGGGTCTTGAGGGCGTGGCGGCGATGTCCTGCCGCAAGGTGGCGGGGCTGCGTTTTCCTTGCTTGTGCCATGGATTTGTCTCCTCCATGAGTCGGCCTTGAGCCAGCGCGCGCCCGAGGTTTTTTTGAATGGCGCGGCCGGTTTTTTGTGGGAATGTCGATCGCGCCGCCTTTCGGACAAGGCGCGAAAAAAGTATGGCACGCAGGGGAGAGGCCGCTGGGGGGGAGGGATGCGGATAAAGTTCGGTGATCGGACTTCACCTACGTTTCCAGGACACTTTCACCTGGGGTTTCCACTAGGCCTGTGCGCGTTGTTCACGCCGTGGACATCGCGTAATCTGGCGGCCGGCCCACAAAGCATGGGCTCGGTTTCAGCCGCAGCGGGCCTACAGGCCGGCGCGGGCATCTAATTCAGGAGAAGCAATAATGAAGCGGTTGATCTCGTTTGCTGCCGGCGCCCTGGCCCTGGCTTGCGTATCCCAGGCAGCGGTGGCCGGCCCCACGCTGGATGCAGTGAAGAAGAAGGGCTATGTGCAATGCGGCCTGACTGACGGCGTGTCTGGTTTCTCGGCCACCAACAGCAAGGGCGAATGGGAAGGCATGGACGTGGACATCTGCCGCGCCGTGGCTGCCGCGGTGTTCGGCGATCCGACCAAATTCAAGGGCACGGCGCTGTCGACCCAGCAACGCTTCACCGCGCTGCAATCGGGCGAAGTCGACGTGCTGCTGCGCACCGTCACGCTGACCCAGACCCGCGACACCTCGCTGGGCCTGTCGGCCGTGGCCGCCAGCTTCTACGACGGCCAGGGCATCCTGGTGAATAAGAAGCTCGGCGTGAAAAGCGCCAAGGAACTGAACGGCGCCACCGTCTGCGTGCAGCCGGGCACCACCACCGAGCTCAACCTGGCCGACTGGTTCCGTGCCAACAACATCGAATTCAAGCCGGTCGTGATCGACAAGGTCACCGAAGTCGTGCGCGCGTTCGAATCGGGCCGCTGCGACGCCTTCACCGACGACGCCTCGCAACTGGCCGCCGTGCGCGCCACCCAGGTCGCCAAGCCGGACGACTACGAGATCCTGCCGGAACGCTTCTCGAAGGAACCGCTGGGCCCCATGGTGCGCCAGGGCGACGAGAACTGGCTGGGCATTGTGCGCTGGACCCTGTTCGCGCTGCTGGAAGCCGAGGAATACGGCATCACGCAGAAGAACGTGGACGAAATGCTCAAGAGCAACAACCCCAACGTCGCGCGCATCCTGGGCGTGACGCCGGGCGCCGGCAAGAACATGGGCCTGGACGAAAAGTGGGCCTACAACGCCATCAAGGCCGTGGGCAACTACAGCGAAGTGTTCGAGCGCAACGTCGGCAAGGACAGCAAGCTGGGCCTGCAACGCGGTACCAACGCGCTGTGGAGCAAGGGCGGCGCCATGTACCCGTGGCCGATCCGCTGAGCGCGGCGGCATGAGCAAACGGCCCGTTCGCGGGCCGTTTTTTTTGGCCGTCGCGCAGGGCGTGAGTCGCAGCCAGGAGGGGCCTGGGGGATCGCCATGCGATATGGTTGAACCATTATGCGGTACGCTATGCGCTTTTCCACCGGACGCTCCGCGCGCCATGACGCAACCCCAACCCGCCGAGGATTCCCCCTTGTTCATCGCCGCGCTGGCGCGCGGCGTCTCCGTGCTCAGGGCCTTCGGCGAAGGCCGGCCGGCGATGACCTTGCCCGAACTGGCCGAGGCCACGGGCTTGAGCAAAAGCTCGGTGCAGCGCTTCGCGCATACGCTGTGGACCCTGGGTTATCTGCGCAAGGATCCGGCCAGCAAGAAGTTCTCGCTGGGGCCGTGGTCGCTGGAGCTGGGCATGAAGTATGTGCAGACCAGCCCGCTGGTGCTGGGCGGCAATCCGTTCCTGCACTCGCTGAACCGCAACTGCCAGGAGACCTGCAGCCTGGCAGAGCCCGATGGGCTGGACATGGTCTACGTGGCGCGCTTTGCCACCCACAAGGAAATGTTCGTCAACATGCCGGTCGGCATGCGCCTGCCGCTGTACACCACGGCATCGGGCCGCGCCGTGCTGGCGCGCCTGGACCCGGACGTGGCGCGCGGCCTGCTCGCGCGTTGCGACCGCAAGCCCTTCACGGCCTCCACCATCACCGATCTGGATGCGTTGATGGCCGAACTGGAATTCGCACGCCGGCATGGCTATGCGCGTTCCAACAGCGAGTTCTATCCGGGTGACATGACCATCAGCGCGGCCGTGCTGGACGCGGGCGGCACGCCGCTGGGCGCGGTCAATGTGTCGGTGCCATCCAGCCGCTGGTCGTTCGAGCAGGCGCAGGCCGTGTTCGGCCCCCAGGTGGTGGAAACGGCCCACGCCATCAGCGCGTCCCGCACGCTGGGGCGCTCGCATCCGTTCTATGAATGGGAGCCGCCTGGCGGCTCGCTGCGGGGCGCGTTGCCGTCCTCGGGCGACGAGGCCTGACCGCGCGGGCCTGCCCCAGGGCAGGCTGCATTCGGGTGCGCGCGCGGCGCACCATGCGGGAGCCGGTCACGGCTGATTTCCGATAAATTTAATCAAGTATTAGACGGGCCGCTCAGGGAAATTCCCTAATTGGCGGCTGGTCTTTTTGCGCGTTACTCTGATTTTGACGTGATCGTATCGCACAGCGATTCGATTGAATCTAAATTTTCGGCCAGACGCGACTTCGACGCGGCTGGCCGACGCCAGGGAGCCGCGCTGTGTCGCCGTCCGCCGAAGTCTGCTTTCACCCCGTTTCGGGATTCATGGGCCTGCCGTCGGCCCGCCTGGCCGGCACCGGCGAGGCCCGCGCCTGCGTCGTGGGCATTCCGTTCGATTGCGGCACGCATCCGTTTCGCGTCGGGTCGCGCCAGGGGCCGGATGCCATCCGCGAGCAGTCGCGGCTGCTGCGGCCGGTGGACATCTTTCGCCGCCATGGCATCGACAACCCGCCGGAATTCCTGCGCGCCATCGATGTGGGTAACGTGGCCTGCCATCCGGGCGACCCGGATGCGTCGTATCCGCTGATCGAAGCGGGCATCGGCGCCATCCTGGATGCCGGCGCGATTCCCATCTCGATGGGCGGCGACGGCGCGGTGACGCTGCCGCAGTTGCGCGCCGTGGCGCGGCGCCACCCGGACTTCGTGGTGCTGCATTTCGATTCGCACACCGACACCTATCCGATTCCTGGCTACAACACGGCTACCACCTTCACCCGCGCCGCCGAAGAGGGCCTGCTGGACGTGCAGCGCAGCTTCCACGTGGGCACGCGCGGCAGCTCCTTCATGCCGGGCGTCCTGGAATTCGGCCGCGAGGTCGGCTACACGATCGTGCCGTACGACGAGTTCGATGCCGACCAGAAGGGCGCGCTGGACGACATCAAGCAGCGCATCGGCCAGCGGCCGGTGTACCTGTGCTTCGACATGGACATCTTCGATCCGTCGTGCGCGCCGGGCGTGTGCACGCCGGAGTGGGGCGGCCTCTCGCCCAAGGAAGGGCTGGCCCTGCTGCGCCAGCTGGCCGGCCTGAACTTCGTGGCCTTCGACGTGAACACCGTGTCGCCGCCGCAGGATGTGCAAGGCGCCACGGCTTTCCTGGCCGCTACCGTCATGCAGGAATTCTGCGCGCTGGCGGCGGTGGCGGTACGGCAGTACCCGCAAGGGCGTCCGGCCTGACACGGCGCCCGCGGCATTCATTCATACAAGGGGAATTCCATGAAACTCAAATCCATCCTGCTCGGCCTGGTCTCGGCCGCGCTGCTGTCCCAGGCCGGCGCCGTTGCGGCGCGCACGCTGGACGACGTGCGCGCCGACAAGACGCTCAACGTGGTCACCACCGCGTCCGCGCCGCCGCACGGCTTCAAGAACCCGCAGTCGAACCGCCTGGAAGGCATCATGGTCGACGTGGCGGCCGCCGTGGCCAAGCATCTGGGCGTGGCCGACAAGCTGGCCGACGTGCCGTTCTCGGGCCTGATCCCGACGCTGACCTCGGGCCGCGCCGACGTCATGTCGGCGCCGCTGTTCATCACCGAGGAACGCGCCCGCGCCATCGACTTTTCGGCGCCGGTGTACGAGTGGGGCGAGGGCATCGTGGTCAGCGACAAGGCCACCCGGCGCTATGGCAAGTTCGAAGACATGCAGGGCCAGAAGGTCGGCGTGCTGGTGGACTCGGTGCAGTTCAACATGATCAAGGACATGCCCGGCACCAAGGTGTCGACCTACCAGGACTATTCGACGCTGCTTGCCGACGTGCGCGCCGGCCGCATCGACCTGGGCATCGTCGACCCGCCCAGCATCATCTACCAGATCAAGACCAAGAACATTCCGGGCGTGAAGCTGGACACCGGCTACCAGCCGCAGCGCAAGTGGCAGGTCGGCATGGCCGTGCAGAAGGGCAACGCCGCGCTGCTCGAGGCCGTGAACGCCGCGCTGGCCGAGATGAAGCGCAACGGCGAACTGGCCGCCATCGGGCAGAAGTGGGGCGTGTCGGACCTGCTCAGCAAATAAGGCCCCCGCGGCACGGATAAGGAGCACGACTTGGATCTCGCTACCCTGCGCATGTACCTGACCCCCCTGGCCGAGGGCACGGTCTGGACCCTGGCGCTGTTTTTCTGTTCGGCATTCCTGGCGGTGGCGCTGGGCCTGGTCGTCTGCCTGTGCCGCCTGTCGCGGCATCGGGCGCTGAGCCGCGCCGCGCGCCTGTATATCGACATCATCCGCGGCACGCCGCTCTTGTTGCAGCTGTTCTACATCTACTACGGCCTGCCGGAAATGGGCGTGGTGATCAACGGCTTCGTGGCCGGCGTGCTGGGGCTGACGCTGAACTTCGGCGCCTACCTGGCCGAGCTGTTCCGCAGCGGCATCCAGTCGGTGGATACGGGCCAGTACGAGGCTGCGCGCGCGCTGGGCCTGCGCCGTGGCCAGCGGCTGCAACGCATCGTGCTGCCGCAGGCGCTGCGCACGATCTTCCCGGCGCTGGGCAACTACGCGCTGGTGCTCATCAAAGAGACCTCGCTGGTGGCGGTGATCAGCGTGTACGAACTGATGCGCGCCGGTGAAATGCTGGCCGGCGCGACGTTCCAGGCGCTGACGGTCTACACCATGGTCGGCGTCATCTACTTCGCGCTGTGCAGCATCCTGGCCTATCTGTTCCGCCGCTCTGAAAAGCGCCTGACCGTGCCGGGCTACTGGAGCGGCGCCGGTGACAACCACGACATCTCGAAGGCCTGACGCCATGGACGGAATGAATCGCGCGGCGCCCATCATCACGATGCAGGGCGTCTCGAAATGGTATGGCGACTTCCAGGTGCTGGACGGGCTGGACCTGCAAGTGAGCCCCGGCGAAAAGCTGATCCTGTGCGGCCCGTCGGGCTCGGGCAAGTCCACCACCATCCGGCTGCTCAACCGGCTGGAAGAGCACCAGAAGGGCCGCATCGTGGTCGACGGCATCGAGCTGGACGACGACGTCAAGAACATCGAGCGCATCCGCGCCGAAGTGGGCATGGTGTTCCAGCACTTCAACCTGTTCCCGCACCTGACCGTGCTGGAGAACTGCACGCTGGCGCCGATGCTGGTCAAGGGCGTGGCGCAGGCAGAGGCCGAGCAGCGCGCCATGCAGTACCTGGAACGCGTCAAGATCCCGCAGCACGCGGCCAAGTATCCGGGCCAGTTGTCAGGCGGGCAGAAGCAGCGCGTGGCCATTGCGCGCGCGCTGTGCATTCAGCCCAAGATCATGCTGTTCGACGAGCCCACCTCGGCGCTGGACCCCGAGATGGTCAAGGAAGTGCTGGACACCATGGTGTCGCTGGCGCGCGACGGCATGACGATGGTGTGCGTGACCCATGAAATGGGTTTCGCGCGCGAAGTCGGCGACCGCGTGGTGTTCATGGACCAGGGCGCGATCGTCGAGGTCGACACGCCGGCGCAGTTCTTCTCGGCGCCGCGTTCCGAACGGGCGCAGGCCTTCCTGGGGCAGATCCTGGCGTAGGGGCGCGGTGCATTCGGTGCCGCAGCCTCTAAATTCCGACTGCCGGAACCCGCAAAATGGTTCCATGCCTGGCGCCGGAAATGGCTCTACCGGGTTTGCGCTACGCTACCTATCATGCCAATGGGCCGGCGCGCCGCCGCCGGCCCCAGCCAACAAAACTACCAGGGAAACACGATGAACGGCGCTGACAGTCTTTGCGACACCCTCCTTGCCAACGATGTGGACGTCTGCTTTGCCAATCCAGGCACGTCCGAGATGCACTTTGTGGCGGCGCTGGATCGCAAGCCGAAGATGCGCTGCGTGCTGGGCCTGTTCGAAGGCGTGGTGACCGGCGCCGCCGACGGCTACGCCCGCATGGCCGACAAGCCGGCCGCCACCTTGCTGCACCTGGGTCCGGGCCTGGGCAACGGCCTGGCCAACCTGCACAATGCCAAGCGCGCCCGCACCCCGATGGTCAACATCGTGGGCGACCACGCCACCTATCACGTGCAGTACGACGCACCGCTGACCAGCGACGTCGAAGGCGTGGCGCGGCCGATGTCGCACTGGGTCAAGCGCAGCCTGACCGCCCAGGCGATGTCCGCCGATGCGGCCGAGGCCATTGCGGTGGCGCGCCGCAAGCCGGGCAACATCGCCACGCTGATCCTGCCGGCCGACACGGCCTGGACTGAACTGCCGGCCGATACGCCCGCGCCGGTCAAGGTCACCGACGCCGCCGTGCCGCACACGTCCATCGACGCCGTGCGCGCCGCCGCCCAGGCGATCCGTAGCGGCGAGGTCACGACCCTGATGCTGGGCGGCGCCGCGCTGCGCGACCGCGCGCTCAATGCCGCTGGCCGCATTGCGCGCGCCACCGGCGTGCGCCTGCTGTCCGAAACGTCCAACCGCCGCATCGAACGCGGCGGCGCTCGCACGCCGGTCGACCGGCTGCCGTACCCCATCGACCTGGCCGTGGCCAAGCTGAAAGACGTGCGCCACCTGGTGCTGGCCGGCGCCAAGGCGCCGGTGGGCTTCTTTGCCTATCCCGGCAAGCCCAGCCTGCTGGCCCCGCCCGATTGCCAGCAAGTGGTGCTGGCCACCGGCGAGCAAGACCTGGCGCATGCGCTGGAATGGCTGGCCGACGAGCTGGGCATCGCCGCCGACGCGCCGCGCCTGGCCGCGCCGGCCGCCGCCTACGAGGTTCCGGCCACGGGCAAGCTGACGGGCGCCGCGGTCAATATCCTGGTCGCGCATCACCTGCCCGAAAACGCGATCGTCTGCGACGAATCGATCACCCAGGGCCGCGAATTTCCGATCTACAGCGCCAGCAGCGCCCCGCACGACTGGCTGATGCTGACCGGCGGCGCCATCGGCATCGGCCTGCCGATGGCCGCGGGCGCGGCGGTGGCCTGCCCGGATCGCAAGGTCATCACGCTGCAGGCCGACGGCAGCGGCATGTACACGTTGCAGGCGCTGTGGACGCAGGCGCGCGAAAACCTCGATTGCCTGACGGTGATCCTGGCCAACCGGTCCTACGCCACGCTGCACGGCGAAATGAAGAACGTCGGCGTGCAGGAACCGGGCCGCAATGCGCGCCGCATGCTCGACCTGGAAGAACCCTACCTGGACTGGACCCACCTGGCGCGCGGCATGGGCGTCGAAGCGGTCAGCGTCGACACGGTCGAAGGCTTCGCCCGTGCGCTGCAAGACGGCCTGAAGCGCCGCGGCCCGTTCCTGATCGAAGCGCTGATCTGATCTGACGGAATGCTGGCAGGCCCCGCCGCGCCGGCCATCGGCGCGGCGGGGCTTTTTCATGGTCGGCCCTAGACGCCCAGATAGCGCGTCAACTGTTCCGGTGTGGCCGTCAGCGCGGCGCTGTCGCCATCCTGCGCGATCAGGCCTTTCTCCATCACCAGGCAGCGGTCGGTATGGGCCAGCACCGCGCGGTAGTTGCGGTCCACGATCAGGGTGGACATGCCCGTTTCGCGGATGCGCCGGATGATGCGCCAGATCTCGGCCACGATCAGCGGCGCCAGGCCTTCGGTGGCTTCGTCCAGGATCAGCAGGTCGGGGTTGGTCATCAGCGCGCGGCCGATGGCCAGCATCTGCTGCTCGCCGCCGGACAACTGCTGGCCGCCGTGGCCCAGGCGTTCGGCCAGCCGGGGAAAGGTTTCCAGCACGCGGTCGTAGTGCCAGTCCTGGCGGCCCTGGACGCCGGCGCGCGCCGCCACCAGCAGGTTTTCGCGCACGCTCAGGTTGGGAAAGATGCCGCGGCCTTCGGGCACGTAGGCGATGCCCAGCCGCGCGATGGCGTGGGGGCGGGCCCGGGTGCAGTCCCGTCCGCGCACCGCCACGTTGCCGCGCGCGCTGGGCACCTGGCCCACCAGGCTGCGGATCAGCGTGGTCTTGCCCATGCCGTTTCGGCCCACCAGGCCCACGGATTCGCCCGCCGCGATGCGCAGGTCGACGCCGCGCAGCACATGGCTGGCGCCGTAATACACGTGTAGGCCGCCGGCCTCGATCAATGCGGGCATGCGGGGTCTCCGAAAGCGGTGTCCGCCGTCAGGTCTTCGCCCAGGTAGGCGGTGCGCACCTCGGCGTTGGCGCGGATCGCCGCCGGGCTGCCGCTGGCGATGCTGCTGCCGTTGACCATGACGGTGATGGTGTCGGCGATACGAAAGACGGCGTCCATGTCGTGTTCCACCAGCAGGATCGCGTGGCCGTCCTTCAGCGTCTGCAGCAGGGCCAGGATGCGGTCGGTCTCTTCCGGTCCCATGCCGGCCAGAGGTTCGTCCAGCAGCAGTACCTGCGGTTCGCCCGCCAGGCACATGGCGATTTCCAGCTGGCGCTTGCGGCCGTGCGGCAGCAGGCCGGCCGGCTGCGCGGCGTCGTCCGCCAGGCCGGTGCGGGCCAGCGCCTGTTCGGCCAGCGCCGCGCTGGTCCGGCAGGCCGATGCCGGCCGCCACCAATGCCAGAAGCGCTGGCGCCGCGCCTGCGCGGCCAAGCGGCAATTCTCGAACACGCTCAGTTCAGGAAACAGCGTGGACCGTTGGTAGCTGCGGCCCAGTCCCGCCTGGGCCCGTTCGGGCTGGCTCCAGGCGGTGATGTCGCGGCCGCCCAGCGAGACCTCGCCGCTGGTGGGCGCCAGTTCCCCGGACAGCAGGTTGATCAGCGTCGACTTGCCCGCGCCGTTGGTGCCGATGACGGCGTGGACTTCGCCGCGTTGCAGCGCCAGCGACACGCCATTGACGGCGGTCAGGCCGCCGAAGCGGCGCGTGACGCCGCGGGCGGCCAGCAGGGGATCAGGCATGGGGCTCTCCGGGTAGGGGCAGGCGCAACGGCGCCGGGGGGGAGGCGGCGGGCGCGTCGCGGCGCGCGCGGCGGCGGCGCCACTGCGCGGGCAGGCCCGCCAGGCCATCGGGCAGCAGGGCGACCAGCGCGATGATGGCCAGGCCCAGCGGCAGGTGCCAGTGGCGCGCATAGTCGCCAAACAGCGCCTGCGACTGGAACAGTTCCTGCAGCAGCACCAGCGCCGCCGTGCCGAGCACCGCGCCGCCCAGGCTGCCCATGCCGCCCAGGATCACCATCAGCAGCACCAGGCCCGATTGTTCCCAGGCCAGCAGCTCGGGCGTGACGAAGCCGTCCTTCAAGGCAAACAGGAAGCCGGCCAGCCCCGCCAGCGCGGCGCCGATGACATACGCGGCCAGCTTGTACGGATAGGTCGAATACCCGGCCGCGCGCATGCGCTGTTCGTTGATGCGGATGCCGGCCAGCGCCGCGCCGAAGGGAGAACGCCGCAGCAGCGCCAGAAAGCCCCAGGTCAGCGCCAGGCAGGCCAGCACGAAGCAGTAATACGTGGCGCCCTGGTCCAGGTCGAACGGGCGCCAGCCGCCGATGTCGGCTTGCGGCCGGAAGTACAGGTAGATGCCGTCGCTGCCGCCGCCCGCCTTGGTGTCGTGGAACACGTAATAGGCCATCTGCGCAAAGGCCAGCGTCACCATGATGAAGTACACGCCGCGGGTGCGCAGCGCCAGCGCGCCGGTGATGAGGGCGTAGACGGCCGCGGCCAGCAGCGCCGCGGGCAGCAGCCACCACAGGCTGCCCGCTTCCGATGCCGGCGACAGCAACGCGGCGGCATAGGCGCCGATGCCGAAGAAGGCGGCGTGCCCCAGGCTGACCAGCCCCGCGCCGCCCACCAGCAGTTGCAGGCTCAGCGCGAACACCGCGTAGATCATGATCTTCACGGCCAGCCCGGTGTAGTAGTCGCTGCCGCTCCAGGCGAAGGCCGCCAGCGCCAGCAGGGTCAGGCAAGGAAGGAGTCGATTCAGCGTCATGGTCAGCCCTGTTTGAACAGCCCTTCGGGCTTGCACAGAAGAATGGCGGCCATCAGCACGTACACCAGCACGCCCGCGGCGGCCGGGAACAGCACCTGGCCGAAGGTCTCGACCACGCCCACCAGCATCGCCGCCACGAACGCGCCGCGGATCGAACCGATGCCGCCGATCACCACCACCACGAAGCAGACGATCAGCACGCCGTTGCCCATGCCGGGGTACACCGACGACACCGGCGCGGCAATGCTGCCGGCCAGCGCCGCCAGCGCCACGCCCGCAGCGAACACCAGCCGGTAGAGCTTGTTGATGTCGATGCCCAATGAGCCGGTCATCTCGCGGTTGCTGGCGCCGGCGCGCAGCATCATGCCCAGCCGCGTGCGCGCGATGACCCAGTACAGGAGCAGCGCCACGCCGATGCCCACGCCCGAGATGAACAGCCGATACACCGGATAGGTCATCACGTCGCCCAGCGCGATGCTGCCTTGCAGCCAGGTGGGCAGCGGCACGCCGTGCACGTCGTTGCCCACCAGGATGCTGCGCAGTTCCTCGAACACCAGGATCAGGCCGTAGGTCATCAGCACCTGCTGCAGGTGATTGCGCCGGTACAGGTAGCTGAAGAACGCGGCTTCGAGCAGGTAACCCAGCGCGGCGGCCGCCAGCACGCAGACCGCCAGCGTGGTGAGGAAGCCGCCGCCCAGCCAGCGGTCCACCGCCGGCCCCAGCGCGAACGCCATGTAGGCGCCGATCATGTAGAAGCTGCCATGGGCCAGGTTGATGATGCCCATGATGCCGAAGATCAGCGTCAGCCCGCTGGCCACCAGGAACAGCAGCAGGCCGTACTGGAAGGCGTTCAGGCTCTGGATGAGCAGGATGCCGGCGTCCATGGGCCTGTCCTAGAGCTTGCAGCCGCGGGCGGGGTCGGCCAGCTTGCGCACGGCCACGTCCACCACCTTGTTTTCCAGCCCGTCGACGCGGCGCAGGTAGATGTCCTGCACCGGGTTGCCGGCGGCCGACAGCGTGAACGGGCCGCGCGGGCTGTCCACCGTGGCACCGCGCATGGCCTGGCGGAAGTCCGCCTTCTTGGCGAAGTCGCCCTGCACCGCGGTCAGGCCCGACTGCATCAGCTGCGCCGCGTCATAGCCCTGCACTGCGTAGACGTCGGGCTGTGCGTTGTAGGCCTTGGCGTAGTCGGCGCGAAAGGCGTTGTCGCGCGGCGTGTTCAGTCCGTCGGCATAGTGCAGCGTGGTCAGCAGACCCTGCGCCGACGCACCCTGTGCGGGCAGCGTACCGTCGGTGAGAAAGCCCGAGCCGTACAGCGGAATGGTCTTGTCCAGGCCCGCCGCGTGGTAGTCCTGCACGAACTTCACCGCGCCGCCGCCGGCAAAGAAGGTGAACACCATGTCGGGTTTGAGCGCGGCGATCTCGGTCAGGAGCGATTGGAATTCAACGTTGGGGAAGGGCAGGCTCAGTTCCTTGACCACCTTGCCGCCGGCCTGCTCGAAGCCTTCCTTGAAGCCGCCGATGGCCTCGTCGCCGGCCGCGTATTTCCAGGTGATGGTGACTGCCGTCTTGTGGCCGCGCGCCTTGGCCACCGGCCCCATGGCGTAGGCCGGCTGCCAGTTGGTGAACGACGTGCGGAAGATGCCCGGGCCGCACAGCGGGCCGGTGATGGCGTTGGCGCCGGCATTGGTCACGATCAGCGTGGTGTCCGAATCCTTGGCGGCCTTGGCCAGGGCCATCGCCACGCCCGAATGCACGGTGCCGATCAGCACGTCCACCTGGTCGCGCTTGATCAGGCGATTGGCGTTTTCGGCCGCCTTGGACGGGTTGGATTCGTCGTCGACCTTGAAGTATTCGATCTCGCGCCCGCCCAGCTTGCCGCCTTGTTCGGCCACATACAGCTTGAAGCCGTTCTCGATGGCGTTGCCGAGCGCGGCGAAGGTGCCGCTGTAGGGCAGCATGAAACCGACTTTGAGCTTGTCGGCGGCCAGGACGCCGCTGGCGGCAAGCATCAGGGCGGCGCCTAGCGCGGCCCGGGACAGGGCATGGGTCATGGTGGGTCTCCGTACGTTGTTATGGGCTGCCTCAATGGCGGCCGGGTGGGTCCAGCGCGCCGATGAAGCCGGCGATGGCCTGGATGACGGTGGCGGGCTGGTCCTTGTGCGGCGAATGGCGGCAGTCGGGAATCTCCAGCAGTTGCGTCTGCGGCGCGGCATCGCGGATGCCGCGGATCTGCGCCAGCGTGCCGTATTCGTCGTCGATGCCCTGCATCGCCAGGACGGGGCAGGCGATGGCGGGCAGGCGGGTCCGCAGGTCCCATTGGGCAAAGCCCGGGTCCAGCCAGATGTCGTTCCAGCCCCGAAAGGCGGAATCCACGTCATCGTGGTGGCGCGCCAGGCGCTCGCGCAGGCCGCCTTCCTGATAGGCCTGGCGGGCCAGGCGGATATGGTCCACGGTGCGCGCTTCGACGAAGATGTGCGGCGCGGCCACCACCACGCCGGCCACGGCGGCCGGATGGCGGGCCGCATAGAGCAGGGCGATCGAGCCGCCGTCGCTGTGGCCGAACAGCACGGGGCGATCGCGCCCGGCATCCACGCCCAGCGCGGCCAACAGCTCGGGCAGCACCTCTTCGGCTTCGCGATGCATGAAATCGGCGGCGCGTTTTTCGCCCGCGGCCAGGGGCGTGGACCGGCCATAACCATGGCGCGAATACACCAGCCCGCGGCAGCCGGCGGCCTCGCACACCTGTTGCGGCCAGTCTTTCCACATCGACACCGAGCCCAATCCTTCATGCAGGAACACCAGCAGCGGGGCACCGCGCCGCTGGGGCGAAAGCCAGCGGTATTCCAGGCGCTGGGGGCGGCCCTGCTCGTGCAGGTCGACCCAGCCTGCGTCCTCGTCGGCCTGGTGGGCGGGGGCGGCCGTCATGGCGTGACCTGTTCCAGCTGGCGCAGGCGGAAGCGCTGGATCTTGCCGGTGGCAGTCTTGGGCAGTTCTTCGGTGAAGTCGATCTGGCGCGGGTACTTGAAGGGCGCCAGGTGCTGCTTCACATAGCGCTGCAGGTCGGCGCCGGTCTGCGCATCGGGCGCGAAGCCGGGGCGCAGCACCACGTAGGCCTTGGTCTTGACCAGCCCGTCGTGGTCGGGCACGCCGATCACGGCGGCTTCGAGCACGGCCTCGTGCTGCACCAGGATGTTCTCGACTTCGACCGGCGACACATACTGGCCGCTGACCTTGATCATGTCGTCGCTGCGGCCGGCATAGGTGTAGTAGCCGTCGGCGTCACACACGTATTTGTCACCGCTTTTCAGCCAGTCGCCCAGGAAGCACTGGCGCGTCTTGTCGCGGTTGTTCCAGTACATCAGCGCGGCGCTGGGGCCCTTGATGTAGAGGTCGCCGATGGCGCCCGCGGCCACCGGGGCGCCATTGTCGTCGCGCAGCTGCACTTCGTAGCCGGGCACCGGCTTGCCGGTGGTGCCGTAGCGCAGCTGGCCGGCCTGGTTCGAGATGAAGATGTGCAGCATTTCCGTCGAGCCGATGCCGTCCAGGATCTCGCAGCCGAAATGGCGCGTGAAGCGCTCGCCGATATCGCGCGGCAGCGCCTCGCCGGCCGAGGTGCAGACGCGCATCGCGACGTGTTCGCGCGCGGGCAGGTCAGGGGCGGCCAGCATGCTGGCATACAGCGTGGGCACGCCGTAGAACACCGTCGGCCGATGCTGCGTCAGGCGCTGGAACACCGCCTGCGGCGTGGGCCGTTCGGCCATCAGCACCACCGTGGCGCCCACCGACAGCGGAAAGGTCAGGCCGTTGCCCAGGCCATACGCAAAGAACAGCTTGGCGGCGGAAAACGCCACGTCGTCCTCGCGGATACCCAGCACCGGCTTGGCATACAGCTCGGCCGTGTGCCACAGGTTGCCGTGGGTATGCACCACGCCCTTGGGCTTGCCGGTCGACCCCGACGAATACAGCCAGAACGCGATTTCGTCGGACAGCGTGCGCACGGCCGGCGCCAGCGGCGCTGCAGCCAGCAGCGCGTCCAGATCATGCGCGCCGGCCGGCAGCGGCGCGGCGGGCTGCGAGACCACCAGGTGCTCGACCTCGCCGGGCGCCTGCGCCAGCGCGGCCTGCAACGTCGGCAGCAGCGCGCCGGACACGAAGGCGGCCCGCACCCGGCTGTGGCTGAGGATGTAGGCATAGTCGTCGGCGGTCAGCAGCGTGTTCACGGCCACCGGCACCACGCCCGCGTGCAGCGCGCCCAGGAACGCCACCGGCCAATCCACCGTGTCCTGCATCAGCAGCAGCACGCGCTCTTCGCGCCGCAGGCCCAGCTGGCGCAGCGCGCCCGCCATGCGCGCCACGCGCTCGGCCAGTTCGCCGTAGGTCAGTTGGCGGGTGTCGTCGATGTAGGCCGTCTTGGCGGCGCGCGGCGCGTTCAGGGCCGCCAGGTGACTGGCGAAATTCAGTTCGGCGGGACAGGCATTCACGGTGGTCTCCTGGTGTTCTGGCGGGCGTTGGGCCCGGGCCTGTGGTCGGCCCTTGTCGGCATTGCGGGCCATGCTGGCGCTCAAGGCCGCATGACGGGGTGGGGGTTCAGGGGCGCGCGAAATCGATGGCGCCGCCGGGCAGCAGATACAGCACCAGCGCGCGGCCTTGCGTGACTGTCGGCGCATGCGCGCTGCCGGGGCCATAGACCAGCCAGCCGGCGCCGTGGCCGTCGAAGCGGGCCTGGGCGGTCAGCGGCATGATCATGTCGATTTCGCCGTTGGGGTGGGCGTGGTGCGGACCCGCCAGGTCGTCCATGTCGACCACGTCGACCGAACAGCCGGCCAGGTCGTCGGCCGGCTTGATGACGCGGCCGTAGCGGATGCCGCCGCCTTCGCGGTTGCACATCCAGCCGTCGGCCACGCCTTGCCTACAGGCGCTGAAGATGTCGGTGTACAGGGCGCTGCCGGGGCCGGCATCGCGGTTCAGGCGGTCTTGCAGGGCGCCGTCCAGCGCCTGCCCGGCCGTCAGGTCGGTAACCTGGCGCATCAGGGCGTGGAATCGTTCAGGCGTGCTCACCGTATCTCCTCCTTTACACTGTCGGCGCTTCAGCGGGATGCAATCCAGTGCTGTTTTGTCGCACCTGACACGCTGTTGAAGCTGTTGGAGGAAAAATAGTGCTTCCATTGATCTGGGTCAAGCACTATAGTGCATAAATCGAGTGTTATCAGGGTATTTGCGGAGTCAGCTACACCATGAACCAAGCGCTAGACGCAGCGCCATCCGAAGAACCCCAACGCGAAGCCTTCCTGGTGGCCCTGGGCGAGCGGGTACGCCGCCTGCGGGCCATCCGCGGCATGACGCGCAAGGGCCTGTCGCAGGTGACGGGCGTGTCCGAGCGCCACCTGGCCAACCTCGAACACGGGGTCGGCAATGCCTCGATCCTGGTATTGCTGCAAATTGCCAAGGCCTTCAATTGCGCGCTGGCCGAACTGGTCGGCGACGTCACCACCGAATCGCCCGACTGGCTGCTGATCCGCGAATTGCTCAGCGGCCGCACCGAATCCGACCTGCAACGGGCGCGGGAAGCCCTGACGCAGCTGTTCGGCGTGGGCGCCGGTGCGCAGCGGCCCAACCGCACCCAGCGCGTGGCGCTGATCGGCCTGCGCGGCGCCGGCAAGTCGACGCTGGGCCAGATGCTGGCCGACGACCTGGGTTACCCCTTCGTCGAGCTGAATCGCGAAATCGAACGCGTGGCCGGCTGCAGCATCCTGGAAATCCACAATCTGTACGGCCCCAACGCCTACCGCCGCTACGAGCGCCGCGCCCTCGAAGAGGCGGTGCAGATCTACCCCGAAATGGTGCTGGCCACCCCCGGCGGCCTGGTGTCCGAACCCGCGACGCTCAACCTGCTGCTGGCCCATTGCTATACGGTGTGGCTGCGCGCCACCCCCGAAGAGCACATGGGCCGGGTCATGGCGCAGGGCGACTTTCGCCCCATGTCGGGCAACAACGAGGCCATGGCCGATCTCAAGCGCATCCTGGCCGGCCGCGAGGCCTTCTACGCCAAGGCCGACCTGACCTGGGTCACCAGCCACCTGGAGGTGCAGGAAAGCTTCGCCGGCCTGCGGACCCAGGTGCGCAAGGCCTGCGGCCTGCCGTTGTAGCGGTAGGTTCCGCGGTGGGTTTGTGCCAGGGCCGCCCTTTTGGGCGGCCCTGTTCATTGCGGCGGTCGCGCGCCTCCAAGAAACTGCACTTTTGTGCATCTTTTGCTTGACGCTGATTTTCACCTGCACTAATCTGCATAATAATTCATGTGATGCAGTATTTTTCCTGTACGCCAGGGTGCACGAGGAGACAAGCGATGAGCAGCACAGCCAACAAGGTCGAGTTTCGGACCGACCCCGCCCAGTACCGCCATTGGCGCCTGACGTTCGACGGCCCGGTGGCCACCTTGGCGATGGATGTCGCCGAAGACGGCGGCCTGCGCCCCGGCTACAAGCTCAAGCTCAATTCGTACGACCTGGGCGTGGACATCGAACTGCACGACGCCCTGCAACGCATCCGCTTCGAGCACCCGGAAGTGCGCAGCGTGGTCGTCACCAGCATGAAAGACCGTATCTTCTGTTCGGGCGCCAACATTTTCATGCTGGGCCTGTCGTCGCACGCCTGGAAGGTGAACTTCTGCAAGTTCACCAACGAAACCCGTAACGGCATCGAAGACTCCAGCCGCCACAGCGGCCTGAAGTTCATCGCCGCGCTCAACGGCGCCTGCGCCGGCGGCGGCTACGAGCTGGCGCTGGCCTGCGACGAGATCCTGCTGATCGACGACCGCTCGTCGTCGGTCGCCTTGCCCGAAGTGCCGCTGCTGGGCGTGCTGCCCGGCACTGGCGGCCTGACCCGCGTGACCGACAAGCGCCGGGTGCGCCACGATCACGCCGATATCTTCTGCACCCTGGTCGAAGGCGTGCGCGGCCAGCGCGCCAAGGACTGGCGGCTGGTCGACGATGTGGTCAAGCCGGCCCAGTTCGAGGCCGCGGTGCGCGCCCGCGCGTTGGCGCTGGCCGATGGCAGCGGCCGCCCGCAGGGCGAGACCGGCGTGGCGCTGACGCCGTTGATGCGCGAAGAAAGCGCCGATGCCTTGTCATACCGCTATGTCGACGTGCAGCTCGACCGGGCCCGCCGCCAGGCCACCTGGACCGTGCGCGCCCCGCTGGCGCCGGTCGAATCCGAACTGCCGGACATCCTGGCCGCGGGCGCCGCCTGGTGGCCCTTGCAGATGGCGCGCGAACTGGACGACGCCATCCTGTCCTTGCGCACTAACGAGCTGGACATCGGCACCTGGATCCTCAAGACCGAGGGCGACGCCCAGGCCGTGCTGGCCGCCGACGCCGCGCTGCAACGCCATGCCGGCCACTGGTTCGTGCGCGAAACCGCCGGCCTGCTGCGCCGCACGCTGGCACGGCTGGACGTGACCTCGCGCAGCCTGTTCGCGCTGATCGAACCCGGTTCGTGTTTTGCCGGCACGCTGCTTGAACTGGCCCTGGCCGCCGACCGCAGCTACATGCTGGACAGCGACGCGGGCGAGGCCGCCGCCAGCCTGATCGTGGGCGAGGCCAACTTCGGCGCCTATCCGATGGTCAATGGCCAGAGCCGCCTGCAACGGCGCTTCTACGAAGAAGCGCCGCCGCTGGAGGCGGTGCGCGCCCGCGCCGGCCAGCCGCTGGCGGCCAAGGACGCGCTGGCGCTGGGCCTGGTGACCTTTGCGCCCGACAGCATCGACTGGGACGACGAGGTCCGCATGGTGCTGGAAGAACGCCGCGCGCTGTCGCCTGATGCGCTCACCGGCCTGGAGGCCAACCTGCGCTTCGGCGGCCGCGAAACCATGGAAACGCGCATCTTCGGCCGGCTGACCGCCTGGCAGAACTGGATTTTCAACCGCCCCAACGCCGCGGGCGAAAAGGGTGCGCTCAAGCTGTACGGCAAAGGCGAGCAGGCGACATTCGACTGGAACCGCGTCTGAGCGGCCCCACGATCAAAAAGAACCAGGAGCGAGACAATGTCAGGCATCAACTACACCGACAAGATCCCCAATAACGTCAACCTGTCCGGCGACCGCACGCTGCAGCGCGCGCTGGAACACTGGCAGCCCAACTACCTGCAATGGTGGCAGGACATGGGGCCGGACGGCTCGCATGGCTTTGACGTGTACCTGCGCACTGCGGTCAGCGTCGAGCCGGACGGCTGGGCGCATTTCAACCACGTGCGCATGCCGGACTACCGCTGGGGCATCTTCCTGGCGCCGCAGGACGGCCAGCGCAAGATCCACTTCGGCGAAAACATCGGCCGCGATGTCTGGCAGGACGTGCCCGGCGAACACCGCGCCAACCTGCGCCGCATCATCGTCACGCAGGGCGACACGGAGCCCGCGTCGATCGAACAGCAGCGCCACCTGGGCCTGACCGCGCCGTCGCAATACGACCTGCGCAACCTGTTCCAGATCAACGTCGAAGAAGGCCGCCACCTGTGGGCCATGGTGTACCTGCTGCACCGTTATTTTGGCCGCGATGGCCGCGAAGAGGCCGATGCGCTGCTGCAGCGCACATCGGGCGATTCGGACAACCCGCGCATCCTGGGCGCCTTCAATGAAAAGACGCCCGACTGGCTGGCGTTCTACATGTTCACCTACTTCACCGACCGCGACGGCAAGTTCCAGCTGTGCGCGCTGGCTGAATCCAGCTTCGACCCGCTGGCCCGCACCACCAAATTCATGCTGACCGAAGAAGCCCACCACATGTTCGTGGGCGAATCCGGCATCTCGCGCGTCATCCAGCGCACCTGCGAAGTGATGAATCAGTTAAAGACCGACGACCCGGCCAGCGTGCGCGCGGCCGGCGTGATCGACCTGCCCACCATCCAGCGCTACCTGAATTTCCACTACAGCGTCACCATCGACCTCTTTGGCGCCGACCAGTCGTCCAACGCCGCCATCTTCTATGGGTCGGGCCTGAAAGGTCGCTACGAAGAAAGCAAGCGCACCGACGACCACCAGCTCAAGAACGACACCTACCGCGTGCTGACGGTCAACAACGGCAAGCTTGGCGAAGCCGAGGTGCCGATGCTCAATGCCCTGAACGAAGTGCTGCGCGACGACTTCATCCGCGACTCCATCGCCGGCATCGGCCGCTGGAACAAGGTCATCGAAAAGAGCGGCATTGCGTTTCGCCTGCAAGTGCCGCACAAGGCCTTCAACCGCCAGATCGGCACGCTGGCCGGCATCCGCATGTCGCCCGAAGGCGAGGTGCTGTCCGAAGCGCAGTGGCAGGCCCACCGGCACCAGTGGCTGCCCACGCCCGAAGACCGCGAATTCGTGGCCTCGCTGATGGGCCGCGTCACCGAGCCGGGCAAGTTCGCCAACTGGATCGCGCCGCCGGTCATGGGCGTGAACCGCCAGCCGGTGAATTTCGAGTACGTCCGTTTCAACTGAGGCCCGGCGGCGGCGCGCGGCGCCGCCGCGGTGCGTATTGGGATGACCGCGATGAACGCAGCCCTGCCCGTAGATGTCCTGAAGCAGCATCTCATCGATCCCGAGATCTGCATCCGCTGCAATACCTGCGAAGAAACCTGTCCGGTCGACGCGATCACGCACGACAGCAACAACTATGTGGTCGACCCCGACATCTGCAACGGTTGCATGGCCTGTGTGCCGCCGTGCCCGACGGGGTCCATCGACAACTGGCGGCTGGTCGTGCGCGCCCAGGCCTACACGCTGGCGGACCAGCTGGGCTGGGATGAACTGCCGCGCGAAGAAGCGCTGCCCGAGGCGGCCGCGGCAGTCTTGCCGCCGGCCGATGCCACCGCGCCGGAACCGCCCGCGAACGTGGCCTACACCGCGGCCGGCGCCAGCGTGCCGCCCTGGTCGGCGGCGCATCCGTACGTCAACCTCTACACCCACAAGACGCCCGTCACCGCGACGGTGGTGGGCAACTACCGCGTCACCGGCGCGGACACCGACAGCGACATCCACCACCTCGTGCTGGACTTCGGCGAGCTGCCGTTCCCGGTGCTGGAAGGCCAGTCCATCGGCATCCTGCCGCCGGGCGTCGATGCGCAAGGCCGGCCGCACCACGCGCGCCAATATTCGCTTGCCAGCCCGCGCGACGGCGAACGCGCCGGCTACAACAACCTGTCGCTGACCGTGAAGCGCGTCACCGAAGACCATCAGGGCAACGCCGCCCACGGGGTGTGTTCGAACTACCTGTGCGACCTGGCCAAGCACGATACGGTGCAGGTCATCGGCCCTTTCGGCCAGACCTTCCTGATGCCCAATCATCCGCGGGCCAATCTCATCATGATCTGCACTGGCACGGGGTCGGCGCCCATGCGCGCCATGACCGAACGCTATCGCCGCCGCATCGACACCGGCGAGAACGGCCGGCTGATGCTGTTCTTCGGCGCGCGCACCGAGCGCGAGCTGCCGTACTTCGGCCCGCTGATGAAACTGCCGCGCGACTTCATCGACATCAACCTGGCGCTGTCCCGCGAGGCGAGCCAGCCCAAGCGCTACGTGCAGGACCTCATCCGCGAGCGCGCCGCCGATGTGCTTGGCCTGCTGGCCGACCGCAACACCTGCATCTACGTGTGCGGATTGAAGGGCATGGAAGTCGGCGTGCTGGACGCGCTGCGCGAGGTGACGATGCAATCGGGGCAGGATTGGACTATCCTGCATGACGTGTTGCGCCGCGAGGGGCGGCTGCACTTCGAAACCTACTGACGTCGAGATCCATCGACTCGGAACCGGCGCGGCAAGGCGTGGCAATCCTGGCGCCCGCTGCCGCGCCGATTGCATCGCGAGGGGAAGTCCACCCATGAAGTTCGCCGATTTCAAGGACGGCATGCTGATCAAGGCCGGTCCTGTCACCATCACCGAAGCCGAGATTCTCGAGTTCGCCCGCAAGTACGATCCCCAATGGTTCCACACCGACGTCCAGCGCGCCGCCGAAGGCCGCTGGGGCGGCCTCATCGCCAGCGGCTGGCACACCTGCGCGCTGGCCATGCGCATGGCGGTGGACTCGGCGCTGCACGATTCCGAATCCTTCGGCTCGCCCGGCCTGGGCGAAGTGCGCTGGCGCACGCCGGTGCGTCCCGGCGACCAGCTGCGGCTGGAAGCCCGTGTGCAGGGCGTGCGTACGTCGTCGTCGCGTCCCGACCTGGGCATCATCACCTGGGCCTGGACGGTGCTGAACCAGCACGACGAAGGCGTGCTGGAACTGGACGCCACCAGCCTGTTCGACTTGTCAGGCGACTGATTCCGTCGCAGGCCCTTCGGTTCGCGCCGCGTCCGCCGGCCGCCGGCTCCATGTCGCAGTTCGCTTGCCGGCCAGGCCGATAGCCCCCTAACATGACTGCGTCGTGGGCGAATTGCGTCCATTGATCCCGAAAGCCCGCCCAGGATACTGAGCGGGCTTTTTGCATGGGGCCAATGAATCCGGCATCGCCCCAGCCATATCTCGCCCACCCGCATTGTGCCGGTGGGCTTTTTTTTTCGGCGGCGCTGCCGCGTTCTGTCTTCAAGGGCCCTTCATGCAAATCCTCAAACCCATCAAGGTCGGCCAGGCGCCGAACGACCAGACCGGCGATACCCTGCGCGACGCGATGGTCGTCGTGAACGAGAACTTCACCAAGACTCGCAGCGGCGTGGATGCCGTGGAAGTCGCGGTAGCCGCTGCGCAGCGCAAGGCGGACGCCGCCATTCCCGCCGCGGAAAAAGGCGCGGCCGGCGGCGTGACGCCACTGGATGCGGCAGGCAAGGTGCCGGCCGCGCATCTGCCGGAACCCGCCATTCCGCTGGCACAGAAGGCGGCGCCGGGCGGTGTCGCACCGCTGGATGAAGGCAGCCGGGTGCCGGTCGATTTCCTGCCGGTCACGGAACCGGCAGTGCCGTTGGCGCAGAAGGGCCAGCCCGGCGGCGTCGCCACGCTGGCGGCAGATGGCAAGATCACGCCGCTGCAATTGCCCGACCTGATTCCGGTCGCGGAAAAGGCGCAGCCCTATGGCGTTGCGACGCTCGCCGTCGACGGCAAGATCGACCCGTCGCAGTTGCCGGCGCTGATCCCGGTGGCCGAGAAAGGCCGCGCCAACGGCGTGGCGATGCTGGGCGCCGATGGCCGCGTGCCCGCCGTGCAACTGCCCGCGGTGCAGGACGCCGTGCCGCTGGCGGAAAAAGGCCTGCCGGGTGGCGTGGCCACGTTGGGGGGCGACGGCCGCGTGCCGGTCGAGCAGATGCCGCCGATTCCCATGGGCCTGCCGGTTGCCACGATGGCATGGTGGCCGTTGCGCGCCTCCATCCCGGCCGGGCAGATTCCCGCGGACGGCCAGACCATTTCGCGCGCCACCTTTCCCGACCTGGCCGCCATGGTGACGGGGGGCAGGGTGCCCGTCGTGCCAGAGGCGGATTGGCTGGCCGACCCGCTCAAGCGCGGCAGCTACACGCTCGGCGACGGGGCCTTGACGATACGCGTGCCGGACATGAATGGTGTCGCCAGCGGTTCGCTGGCGGCGATGGTGTTGCGGGGCGACGGCGCGAGATCCGCAGGCACGCCGGGCAGGCTGCAGGTAGATCAACTGGGTCCGATGGACTACCGCGTGGTCAGCGGATTCAACCAGGCGACCAACGTCCTGGCCGATGGGTCGTTGAACGCCGTGATGCCTTCGGGGAATTTCGTCGGCTACACATTCACGACGACTCGGCAAACCACGTCCGGCAATCGATGGATTGCCAACACCGGCGACGAAACGCGGATGGCCAATGCCACGGGGGTATGGACGATACATGCCTTCGCAGCGGTGACCAATCCAGGGGTTGCGGACGCCGCGCAGCTCGCCAGCGATTTCGCGGTCCTGAATGCCGCCTTTCAAGCCTTGAAAGGACAGACCTTGGGGTTTGGCCAAACGCTGCAGGATATGCAGGGCCAGCGTGCATTTGGTCCAACCTATGTCAATGCCACCGGACGCCCCATTTGCGTTTATGTATGGGGCAGTACGGCATCGTCCGCCGGCGGAAACATGTATCTGACGATCAATTCGGTCATGGCCACGCGTGTCATCGCAACGGGCAACGGCGTTACGTTAGCGATGAATTCGGTGGTGCCGTCGGGCGCGAGCTACGCCGTTCTATTCGACAACATGAGTTTTGGTGGGTGGCGCGAGTACAGGTAGCCGCCTCAGGGTCTATTGAAGACATCTCGATCAGCCAATTCTTTTCAATGCCCGCCAGCGAGCCCGCTTGCGGCCTTTTTTTGCGGTCCCGATGCAGAGACCGCTTCCGAGAGCTTTCCCATGCAAATCCTCAAACCCATCAAGGTCGGCCAGGCGCCGAACGACCAGACCGGCGACACGCTGCGTGATGCCATGGTCGTCGTCAACGAGAACTTCACCAAGACTCGCAGCGGCGTCGACGCCGTGGAAGTCGCGGCGGCGGCCGCGCAGCGCAAGGCGGACGCCGCCATTCCCGCCACGGAAAAGGGCGCCGCGGGTGGCGTGACGCCACTGGACGCCGCCGGCAAGGTGCCCGCCGCGCATCTGCCGGAACCGGCCATCCCGCTCGCACAGAAAGCAGCGCCCGGCGGCGTCGCGCCGCTGGACGAAGGCAGCCGCGTGCCGGTGGATTTCCTGCCGATCACGGAGCCGGCCGTGCCCTTGGCGCAAAAGGGCCAGCCCGGCGGCGTCGCCACCCTGGCCGCGGATGGCAAGATCGCGCCGGTGCAATTGCCCGACCTGATTCCCGCCGCCGAAAAGGCGCAGCCGAACGGCGTTGCCACCTTGGCGGCAGACGGCCGGATCGTGGCGGGCCAGTTGCCCGCGTTGATACCCGCCGCCGACAAAGGCCGGCCCGGCGGTGTACCGACGCTGGACGCCGAAGGCCGTGTGCCTGCTGCGCAATTGCCGGCGATGCAGGATGCCGTGCCGCTCGCTGAAAAAGGGCAGCCCGGCGGCGTGGCGACGTTGGCCGCCGATGGCCGCGTGCCCGTCACGCAATTGCCGCCGATCGACAGCATTCCGCTGGGTTTCGTGACGTGGTGGCCGAGCCGTACGGCGATTCCCGCCGGTTGGGCGCCGCTGGACGGGCAGGTGATCAACCGGGCGACGTATCCGGATATGTGGGCGAGCGTGCAGGCGGGTAAATTTCCGGTGGTGCCGGAGGCCACTTGGCAAAGCGATGCGACGACGCGGGCCAGCTATACAACAGGTGACGGGGCGACCACGCTGCGCGTGCCAGATTTGAACGGAAAGTCGGCCGGCACTGTGGGAGCGGTATTGCTGCGGGGCGATGGGGCGTTGTCTGTCGGGACGGACGGGCTGATTCAGCGCGATGCGATGCAGTGGATCGCGGCGGAGCAGGCGCTTGCCTACGGCGTGATCAGCGGTGCGGGCACGGGTGTCTTCGGCGGTAGCCGTCAGGGTGACCGTGTGGCGCGGACGTCCCCGGCCTATCCCGTCAACAACGGCGGAGATACGTTGAGGTTCGACAACTCGCTGAGTGCGCGGACGGCTAGCGAGAATCGCCCGCTGAATGCCACCGGCTGCTGGGTGGTGAAGCTGTTCGGCGTGGTCAACAACCCGGGTGCTGTAGATGCTGCACAACTGGCCTCCGACCTTGCCCAGGCGCAGTCCGCGCTTCAACAATTGAAGAGCCAGGTATTCGGCACCGGGCAAAAGCTACGTCAGCGCACCACGGTATTGCGTACGTGGTATCAGAACACGACGGGTCGTCCCATCATGGTGGGATCGCGCTTCATCGGGACCGCCGCCGGAACCATTCTTGTTGCCGGCTACTTCAACAACGCGGCTAATGGCGCGGATGCGGTGACCTATCACTATGAAACCATCCCGGGGGGCTACGCAGGCATGCGATGTGGGTTCACCATGCAGGTTCCCCCCGGTTTATGGTGGACGGTGGATGCGGTGAATGCCGATGTCGACACGGGTTTCAGCTGGGAATACGCCTGACGCCTTATCGCCTCACGGCCGCCGCATCGCCTTCAAGACATTCACCCCATCCGGCCCTGCCGCCGCCTCCCATTGCTTCACCGAATCCGCCGCCGCGTCCTTCAGCGCCTTGCGCACCGACATCGGCACCGCCGTGTCGATCGTCACGCCGTTCTTGCGCATGTTGGCGTAGTTCTGCTGCAGCCGGCCTTCGATGCGCTTCCATTGCTCGGCCTCGGTCTGGGCGGCGGCCTGGTCGATGGCACGGCGCGACTTCGCATCCAGCGCCTGGTAGGCCTGCAGGTTCATCGTCGCCACCGACACCGGCATGGCGTAGTTGATCTCGGCAAAACGCGGCAGGTGTTCCCACAGCTTGCGGCCCGCGCCGCCGTCGCCCGACGACAGCACCGCGTTGACCTCGCCCGAGGCGATGCGCGGCATAGCGTCGGCGAACGATATGTTCTGCGCGCGGGCGCCGGCTTTCTGCATCACGTCCTGCGACGTGGTGTCGTACGTACGGATGCTCAGCGCCTTCAGCGCCGCCACGCTGTCCACTTTCTCTTTGGACCAGATGCCCGAGGCCGGCCAGGGCGTGGTGTAGAGCAGCTTCTGGCCGTGCGCGGCCAGCAGCTTTTCATAGGCAGGGCGGGCGGACTTGTTCAAGGCGCGTGCCTTGCTCAGCGAGTCGGCCAGGAAGGGCAGCGACGACACGCCGAACAGCGGGTACTTCGCCGCCAGGGCGCCGGCAAAGGCGTCGCCGGCATCGACCTTGCGCGCTTGCACGGCATCGATCATGTCGCCCGACTTGATGCCGCGCGCGGCGTCGAAGCTTGCGTCAATGAGCACCTGGCCGCCGCTCTTGCTGCGCACCAGGTCGGCGAAGGTGGACACGCCTTGTCCCGGCATCGACGTGGCCGGGTACTCGGTGGTCATGGTGAGGGTGGTGGCGGCAAAGGCGCCGTGGCCCGCGAAAGCAATGACAACGCCCGCCAACAGGCGGAATGAGGGACTGCGAAGCATGCGCGACTCCTGGTCGTGACGGAAAATCCGGGGTCGGGCAGGCGATGCAGCGGGCCGGCGCCAGGCCAATGCCGCAAAGCGTACGGCAAGGCCGGTGGCGCGGCTAGTTCTTGATTACCCTGAAGGCGTGTCGCGGCGCATGAAAAAGCCGCCTCGGGGTGAACTGACCCCGGGCGGCTTGTCGGTGCAGGCAAGCGGGGCGGCTATCGATGGCCCCGTTGCCTGCCTGGCGTTACGCAGGCGATCAATAGAACGCCTGGATGCCGGTCTGCGCACGGCCCAGGATCAGGGCGTGCACGTCGTGCGTGCCTTCGTAGGTGTTGACCACTTCCAGGTTCACCAGGTGGCGGGCCACGCCGAATTCATCGGAGATGCCGTTGCCGCCCAGCATGTCGCGGGCCAGGCGGGCGATGTCCAGCGCCTTGCCGCAGGAATTGCGCTTCATGATCGAGGTGATCTCGACGGCGGCGGTGCCTTCGTCCTTCATGCGGCCCAGGCGCAGGCAGCCTTGCAGCGCCAGCGTGATTTCGGTCTGCATGTCGGCCAGCTTCTTCTGGATCAGCTGGTTGGCGGCCAGGGGGCGGCCGAACTGCTTGCGGTCCAGGGTGTACTGGCGGGCCGTGTGCCAGCAGGCTTCGGCGGCGCCGACAGCGCCCCAGGCGATGCCGTAGCGGGCGGAATTCAGGCAGGTGAACGGACCCTTCAGGCCGGACACGCCGGGCATCATCTGGTCGGCGGACACTTCCACTTCGTCCATGACGATTTCGCCGGTGATCGAGGCGCGCAGGCCGACCTTGCCGTGGATGGCGGGAGCCGACAGGCCCTTGGTGCCCTTGTCCAGGATGAAGCCGCGGATCTTGCCGTCGAATTCACCGCCGACGCACTTGGCCCACACCACGAACACGTCGGCGATGGGCGAGTTGGTGATCCACATCTTATTGCCGGACAGCTTGTAGCCGTCGGCCGTCTTGACGGCGCGGGTTTCCATGTTGCCCGGGTCCGAGCCGTGGTTCGGTTCGGTCAGGCCGAAGCAGCCGATCCACTCGCCGCGGGCCAGCTTGGGCAGGTACTTCTGCTTTTGCGCTTCGCTGCCGAATTCGTTGATGGGCACCATCACCAGCGACGACTGCACGCTCATCATCGAGCGGTAGCCCGAGTCGATGCGTTCGACTTCGCGGGCGATCAGGCCGTAGCTGACGTAGTTCAGGCCGGCACCGCCGTATTCGGCGGGGATGGTGGCGCCCAGAAGGCCCAGCTCACCCATTTCGGAGAAGATTTCCGGGTCGGTCTTTTCGTTGCGGAAGGCGTTCAGCACGCGCGGGGCCAGCTTGTCCTGCGAATAGGCGTAGGCGGCATCGCGCACCATGCGTTCTTCTTCGGTGAGCTGCTGGTCCAGCAACAGGGGGTCTTGCCAATGGAAGGAAGGATTCGAGGACATGCTGGGTCTCCGCTATGGATTTCCGTTTTCGGAATCTGGAAAGTTTAAACCTAAAATAATTCGGGCGGCAAGCCGGGGGTTGCGCGACGCGCGCCTGCGCGCCGCTCGTGGCCTGGCTGCCGGTCGGGGATCAGTGCTGGGCCTTGAGCGCGGCGTCGCGGATCTTGTCCAGCGTGGTGGATGGCGTGATGGCCTGCGGGTCGATGAAGCAGTGCAGGATCGCCGGCTTGCCGCTGGCCAGGGCGCGTTCGAACGCCGGGCCGAACTGCTCGTTGGTCTCGACACGTTCGCCGTGGCCGCCAAAGGCGCGGGCGTAGTCGGCGAAATCCGGGTTCTTCAGCTCGGTCGCGGAAATGCGGCCGGGGTAGTGCTTTTCCTGGTGCATGCGGATGGTGCCGTACATGCCGTTGTCGACCAGCACCACGATGATGGGCAGGTCGTACTGCACCGCCGTGGCGAATTCCTGGCCGTGCATCAAAAAGCAGCCGTCGCCGGCAAAGCAGACCACGGTCTTGTCGGGCCAGACGCGCTTGGCGCCCACGGCCGCGGGCAGGCCGTAGCCCATCGAGCCCGAGGTGGGGGCCAACTGCGTGCCGTAGCGCGTGAAGAGGTGAAAGCGATGCAGCCAGGTGGCGTAGTTGCCTGCGCCGTTGGTCATGATGGCGTCGGCCGGCAGTGTCTTTTCCAGGTAGGCCATGACCTGGCCCATCTGCAGCACGCCCGGCGTGGTGACGGCGGCCGGGTCGCTCCATTTCAGGTACGACTCGCGCATGGCCTGCGTGCCTTCGGCCCAGGCGGGCTGGGCGGGGGCCTTCAGGCCGGCCAGCGCGTCGGCGAAGGCCGCGGGGGACGTGTTGATGGCCAGCGTGGGGCGATAGACGCGCGCCAGTTCGCCAGCATCCGGATGCACGTGCACGAGCTTCTGCCTGGGCACGGGGATGTCGAACAGTGTGTAGGCCTGGCTGGGGTTTTCGGACATGCGCCCGCCCACCAGCAGCACCAGGTCGGCGTCGGCCACGCGCTTGAGCAGGGCAGGGTTGATGCCCAGGCCGACGTCGCCGATGAAGCAGGGGTGGTCGGCCGGGAACAGCATCTGGCGGCGGAACGACACGGCCGTGGGCAGCGCATGGCGCTGCGCGAAATCGGCAAACTGCTGCACCGCGCGCGCATCCCAGCGGGTGCCGCCCAGAATGGCGACCGGGTTGCGGGCCTGGGCCAGCAGCTGTTGCAGGTCGGCCAGCTGGCCGGCCGTGGGGGCGGCGTCGATGACTTCGTAGCGCGGCGCGTCGGCCACCTTGGCCGCTTCGACCAGCATGTCTTCGGGCAGCGCGATCACGACGGGGCCGGGGCGGCCCGAGGTAGCCACGTGGAAGGCGCGCGAGATCAGTTCGGGAATGCGTTCGACCTGGTCGATTTCAGTGACCCACTTGGCCTGCGTGCCGAAGACGGCGCGGTAGTCCATTTCCTGGAAGGCTTCGCGTTCGCGCATGCCGCGTTCGATCTGGCCGACGAACAGGATCATGGGGGTGGAGTCCTGCTTGGCGATGTGCACGCCGGCCAGCGCGTTGGACGCGCCCGGGCCGCGGGTGACCATGCAGATGCCGGGTTCGCCGGTGAGCTTGCCGTGCGCGTCGGCCATCATGGCCGCGCCGCCTTCCTGGCGGCACACCGTGACCTTGATGTCGGCATCGTGCAGGCCGTCCAGCACCGCCAGGTAGCTCTCGCCGGGAACGCAGAAAACGTGTTTGACGCCCTGGGCGACCAGTTGGTCTACCAGGATATGGCCGCCAAGGCGGGAATCTTGCTGGGACATGGTGGGGGACGTAGTAAGCCGAGGTTGGGACTCCCGAGCATAATGTTCCTTGATCGCACAACGCAATTGATAAAATTGCACAATCTAGTGACCCCCCGGCACGACCCCCGATGCTGCGCCGCGATAAGCGGGCTGCGGGTTTTCCCGGGTTTTTCGGTTTTTTTCCAGGCGGTTCCCGCTCCATGAGAAACGGCATTCCCAACCTGAGCGCGTTGCAGGCCTTCGAGGCATCTGCCCGTCTGGGCAGCTTTTCGCGGGCGGCCGAAGAACTGTCCCTGACCCACAGCGCCATCCACCGCCAGGTCGCCAGCCTGGAAGCCCGCCTGGGGGTGCAACTGTTCACCCGCGTGCGGCGGCGCATCGTGCTGACCGACCATGGCGCGGAATACGCCGGCCGCATCCGCCACCACCTGGACCAGATCGAGAAAGACACCTTCGGCCTGGTCAGCCGCACCGGCATGGGCCGCAGCATCCACATTGCCGTGGTGCCCACGCTGGCGACCACCTGGCTGATTCCGCGGCTGGCTGACTTCCAGCGCGAACAGCCGGACATCACCGTCAGCCTGTCGGTGCGCACCTTGCCCTTCCAGTTCAAGGACCAGCCGTTCGACGGTGCGCTGTACCACGGCGATACGCTATGGCCGGGCACCCAGGGCGTGCTGCTGTTTCCCGAGCGCGAACTGGTGCCGGTGTGCGCTCCGGCGCTGGCGGCCCGGGTCACCGAGGCCGGCGCCAGCGCGCTGGCCGGCATGACCCACCTGCACCTGAGTTCGCGCCCCGACGCCTGGCGCCAGTGGTATGGCGCCCACAACTACCTGTATGGCCCCCAGGCCGCCGGCGGTCCGCGCTACGAGCTGTTCACCATGGTGATGGCCGCGGTGCAGGCCGGCCTGGGCGTGGGCCTGATGCCGCGCTTCCTGGCGCAGCCGGCGCTGGACCAGGGCACGCTGGCCATGCCGGTGCCGCAGGCCTTGACGGTCAGCCAGGGCTATTACTTCGGTTATCCGCTGCGCAGCGAACGATCGGACGCGCTCAAGCTGTTCGAAGCCTGGCTCAAGTCGGCCGCCGCCGCGGTGGCCGGCCGCTGACGCCGCCGTAGAATGGGGCCAATTTCTTCAGTCCTTGCCATGCCAGAACCCCGCCCCGCGCTAGCGTCCCAGCCCGACATCGACGCCTTCATCGACGCCGTCTGGCTCGAAGACGGCCTGTCCGCCAATACCCTGGCCGCCTACCGCCGCGACCTGACGGGGTTCGCACGCTGGCTGGAAGACCCCGAGGCCTATGCCCGCGAGATGGCCGATCGCTACGGCGACGCGGCGTCCCCCCATGCCTTGCCGGCCGGTCCCGCCAAACCCCTGGCCGAGGCGGACAAGGGCGACATCGAAGCCTGGTTCGCCTTTCGCCACGAGGAAACCCGCGCTACCACCGCCAATCGGCGCCTGGCGGCCCTGCGGCGCTTCTATGCGTGGGCGCTGCGCGAGCACCGCGCGCCGAGCGATCCCTGCCTGACGCTGGTGGCTGCCAAGCAGCCGCCGCGCCTGCCCAAGACGTTGTCCGAGCAGCAGGTGGATGCGTTGCTGCGCGCGCCCGACCTGGGTCAGCCGCGCGGCCTGCGTGATCGCGCCATGCTCGAAACGCTGTACGCCACCGGCCTGCGCGTGTCCGAACTGGTGGGCGTGCGGGCGCTGGATGTCAGCCTGAACGAAGGCGTGGTGCGCGTGGTGCTGGGCAAGGGCGGCAAGGATCGCCTGGTGCCGCTGGGCGCCGAGGCCGCGCACTGGATCGACCAATACCTGAAAACCGCGCGGCCCGAACTGGCCGCCGGCCGCGTCAGCGATGCGCTGTTCATCACCGGCCGCGCCGAAGCCATGTCGCGCCAGGCGTTCTGGCAACTGGTGAAGAAATACGCGCTGCTGGCCGGCGTGAATGCGCCGTTGTCACCGCACGTGCTGCGCCACGCCTTTGCCACGCACCTGCTGAACCACGGCGCCGATCTGCGCGTGGTGCAGATGCTGCTGGGCCACGCGGATATTTCCACCACGCAGATCTACACCCACGTGGCGCGCGAACGCCTGAAGGCGCTGCACGCCGCGCATCATCCTCGGGGCTGACGCCGGGTCGTCGCCTTATCGTCCTATTTCAAACGCAATCCCCATGAGTAAAGCCCGCCACGTTTCCGAAACGCCTGCCACCCAGTTCCTCAAGCAGCACAAGGTGGCCTACACCGAGCACACCTACGACTACGTCGATCATGGCGGCGCCGGCGAGGCGGCGCGCCAGCTGGGGCTGGACCCGCATGCGGTGGTCAAGACGCTGGTGATGGAAGACGAAGCGGCCAAGCCCCTGATCGTGGTCATGCACGGCGACCGCGAGGTCTCCACCAAGAACCTGGCGCGCCAGGCCGGCCTGAAAAAGGTCGAGCCCTGCAAACCCGAGGTCGCGCAGCGCCACTCGGGCTACCAGGTGGGCGGCACGTCCCCCTTCGGCACGCGCAAGAAGATGCCGGTGTGGGTCGAGGCCGACGTGCTGCAGTACCCGGTCGTCTACATCAACGGCGGGCGCCGCGGCTACCTGGTGGGTATCGACCCGAACGTGCTGGTCAGCCTGCTGGAAGCCAAGCCGGTGACGGTGGCGCTGGAATAGGGCGCGGGTTCTGCGTCGGTCGACCGGCCGCGCGCCGGTTCGGTCCGCGCGTGGTATCCCGTTACCACCCTTGCGCGGGGCGCCGGGGGCACAATGGCCAAAGAACATCAAGAACCGGCCGCCCAGCCTTGGGCGCCTGAACCGGCCCAGCCCCCCCATCTCAGGAGACAAGCATGAGCAAGAGACTATTGATGCTGGTCGGCGACTACGCCGAAGACTACGAAACCATGGTGCCGTTCCAGACGTTGCTGGCCGTGGGGCACACGGTGCACGCGGTCTGCCCGGGCAAGAAGTCCGGCGAAAGCATCGCCACCGCCATTCATGACTTCGAAGGCGCGCAGACCTACAGCGAAAAGCGCGGCCACAATTTCGCGCTGAACTACGACTTCGATCGCGTCGAAGCCGGCTCCTACGACGGCCTGGTGATCCCCGGCGGCCGCGCCCCGGAATACCTGCGCCTGAACGAAAAGGTGCTGGACATCGTGCGCGCCTTCGACCAGGCCAAAAAGCCCATCGCCGCCGTGTGCCACGGCGCCCAACTGCTGGCCGCCGCCGGCATCCTGAAGGGCCGCACCTGCTCGGCCTACCCGGCGTGCGCGCCCGAAGTGCGTCTGGCCGGCGGCACGTATGCCGAGATCGGCATCGATCAGGCCTATACCGATGGTCATCTGGTCACGGCGCCCGCCTGGCCCGCGCATCCGGCGTGGCTATCGCAGTTCCTGGCCGTGCTGGGCACGAAGATCACGCACTGAGCGTGTCGCCCAGGAACAAGCGCCTGCCGCGAGGCAGGCGCTTTTTTTCTACGCGAAGTCCAGCACGATGCGGCCTTCGATCTGGCCGCGGCGCATGCGGTCGAACACGCTGTTGATGTTCTCCAGCTTTTCGGTGGCCACGGTGGCGTGCACCTTGCCTTCTTCGGCAAATTGCAGCGATTCCTGCAGATCCAGGCGCGAACCCACGATCGAACCGCGCACCGTCACGCCATTGAGCACCATGTCGAAGATCGACAGCGGGAAATCGCCGGGCGGCAAGCCGTTCAACGCCACCGTGCCACCGCGCCGCACCATGCCCAGCGCCTGCTCGAAGGCCTTGGGCGATACCGCCGTGATCAGCGCGCCATGAGCGCCGCCGATTTCCTTCTTCAGGTACGCCGCCGGGTCGGTGGTCTTGGCGTTGACGGTGACCTCGGCGCCCAGCCGCTTGGCAAAGGCGAGTTTGTCGTCGTCGATGTCCACCGCCGCCACGTTCAGCCCCATGGCGCGCGCATATTGCACCGCCATATGGCCCAGGCCGCCGATGCCGGAAATGACCACCCAGTTGCCCGGGCGGGTATCCGTCATCTTCAGGCCCTTGTAGACGGTGACGCCGGCGCACAGCACCGGGGCAATGTCGACAAAGCCGACGTTCTTGGGCAGCAGCCCCACATAGTCGGCCGCCGCCAGCGCGTACTCGGCAAAGCCGCCGTTGACGGAGTAGCCCGCATTCTGCTGTTGTTCACACAAGGTTTCCCAGCCGCCCAGGCAGTGTTCGCAATGGCCGCAGGCGGAATACAGCCAGGGAATGCCGACGCGATCGCCTTCCTTCACATGGGTCACGCCTTCGCCCACGGCCACCACGTGGCCCACGCCTTCGTGGCCGGGAATGAACGGCGGGTTGGGTTTGACGGGCCAATCGCCCTCTACTGCGTGCAGGTCCGTATGGCACACGCCGCAGGCTTCAATCTTTACCAGGAGTTCGCCGGCCCGGGGACGCGGCACCGCGACTTCTTCGATTTCCAGGGGTTTGCCGAATGCTCGTGCAACTGCGGCCTTCATCGTTTTGTCCATCACTACCTCCGAAGTCAGATCAGTTTCACCATGCTCGGATGGGCACGCGTCCGAGACCTTGATTTATATCAACCGTGTCCGGATGCGGGGCCGGTCGAAACGTGTCGTTTCAGAATGCCGCCTGGATTTCCGGCAAAACGCCGCAACTTGCCGCGCCCGCGCCTGTCGTCGTACAGTGGACCGCAGCCCCGTCCCCGCACCAGGAGCTCTCATGTGTGAAATCTTCATCCGCGCGAGCGAACAGTCCTACGCGCCCGAAACCCGTTCCCTGCGCCTGCATGGCGTGGCCACCAGCCTGCGGCTCGAACAGCTGTTCTGGCAGGTGCTGGAAGAAATCGCGGCGCGCGACGGCATGCGGGTCACGCAACTGATCGAACGCCTATACGACGAGCTGATCGAGTACCGCGGCGAGGCGGCCAACTTCACCTCGTTCCTGCGCGTCTGCTGCCTGCGCTATCAATTGCTGCAGGCCGAAGGCCGCATTCCTGCCGACACGGGCGTACCGATTCGCTCGCTCAATGCGCAAGCCGTGCTCGAAGGCCTGCCGACGTCGCTGTACGACCCGCAGCCCCTGCGCCAGAAACGGCCGGTGGCCGCCTAGCCGGCCTTGTCACGGCAGGCCGGCCCCACGCCCCGGCGCAGCGGCAGGCGTACCGTCAGGGCAGGGCGGCGCAGGCGAAAAAAAAGCCCGATCCAGGATCGGGCTTTTTCGTGGGCGTTTGCCGCAGGCATCAACCGCCAGGCTGGGCCGAGGCCATGGCCACTTCGCTTTGCACGATGCGGCGGATGCGCACCGCGTCGCCGATACGCGAGAGCTTGCCCTGCGAATCCAGCAGCACGATCGCCAGGTCGCGGCCGTTGATGCGGGCCAGCATCACCAGACATTCGCCGGCTTCGTTGATGTAACCGGTCTTGGAGACCTTGATGTCCCAGTCGGGCTTGCGCACCAGCAGGTTGGTGTTGCGGAACGTCTGCGTGCGGTTGTTGATCTCGACGTCGTACTCGGTATCGGTGGAGTAGCGGTGGATCAGCGGGCGCTGCGAGGCGGCGCGCAGCAGGCGGGCCAGATCGTGCGGCGACGACACGTTGTTGCTGGACAGGCCGGTGGGCTCGATGAAGTGCGTGCTGGTCATGCCCAGCGACTGCGCCTTGGCGTTCATGGCGGTCACGAAGGCGGGCAGGCCGCCGGGATAGTGACGGCCCAGCGCATTGGCGGCGCGGTTTTCAGAGGACATCAGCGCCAGGTGCAGCATGTCGCCGCGCGACAGCTTGGTGCCCACGCGCAGGCGCGAGGTGGTGTGCTTCAGGCCATCGACGTCTTCGTCGGTGATCTCGAGCATTTCGTCCATGGGCTGGTTGGCGTCCACCACCACCACGGCCGTCATCAGCTTGGAAATGGAAGCGATGGGGCGCACCACGTTTTCGTTCTTGGCGAAGATCACGGTGGACGTGGCCAGGTCCTGCACGTAGGCGGTGCTGGAACGCAGCGCGGCGGCTTCGGCGCGCACCGACACGGCGGGCGGCGGCATGGCGGCCGATGCGGCAGCGGCCGTGCGCTGGCCGCGGGCGGGCTTGTTGGGTTTGCCGTTCTTGCCGGCGGCGCCCTTCTTGGCCGGGGTCTGCGCCGCCACGGCTTGCTTGCCGCCCTTGGGCGGGGCCTTCTTGCCGGCGGCCGGCTTGGGGGCGCCCTTGGCCGAGGCCTGCTTGCCAGCGGCCGCCTTCGGCGTGCCCTTGGCGGCGGCCGACTTCGGTGCGGCCTGCTTGCCTGCGGCAGCCTTGGGCGCGGCCTTGCCTGCGCTTTGCTTGCCGGCGCCGGCTTTGGCGGCGGGAGTCTTCTTGGCTTGTTGCGCCTTGCAGGCCGCCGATTTGGCGTTGGTCTTGCAAGGGTCGGTGTTTTTCGCGGCGAACGCGGCGGAGGGCAGGAGCGCGCACATCGCCAGCGCCGCCGGCGCTATCGCGTTCGCAATCGCACGTTTCCAGTTAAATGCCATGGTTTGAGCAGGCTTGTCAGTCTGTGAAGAATTATTTCCCGGTCCGGGCTTGCGGTGCTTCAGGAAAAGTCCAGATGAATTAGAGGCTTACGCGTCGAATTTAAACAGCAATTTCAAGTTGCGCGCAAGACGATTCGCTATCATCGCCTAAAAAAATACCGGGGACATATTGACGGATGATCAATTTGTCACCAACGGCGTCCCGAGAAGCTACCGTCGCGCGGCGCGTGAGCGTAGCCCGGATTAACCCTCATCTTGCTGAAAGGGCTGAATTTTCTTGGGGTTGGCGATGCAGGGGGCGGGATAACGCCAGGGGCGGGGCTGCGGGGGGCGCAGTCAAGGCCGGGGGAAGGGTGGCCTCGCCGGGTGGAATCGAACCACCAATTGACCCTTAGGAGGGGCCGGTTATATCCATTTAACTACGGCGAGACGGAGGGCATGCTGCGATTGCCGCGAAGGGCAATCCGGTCCATGTGCTGCGTCAAAGCCCGCGCATCACTGAGGTATGCGTTCTAGTGCCTTGATATTGCAGGGAAAGACCCGGGGCGCAAGTGTATCACCAATAGCAGGCGCCTTGACCCGAAGCAGGGCGCAAGTCTATCAGGTGCCGCAAGCCGTTCCCAGGTGGCCTGCGGTGCCCACTGCCGCAACCTGCGGGCCTGCCTCGGTCGAGACATCCTGCTTGCGGAAAAGTAGTGGATTTAATCAACTATATGCCCTATATTGACTGCCACGGCCGGACCACGCGGCAGGCGATGCCCAGCGTTCGGCCCCATACCTAGAACATCCAGGAGTGAGGCATGACCCCGACTTTCCACACGATCTTGCTGGACGTGCAGGACCGTGTCGCCACGGTGACGCTGAACCGGCCCGACAGCCGCAATGCGCTCAATTCCCTCATGTGCGCCGAATTGGTGCAGGCCATGCAGTGGCTGGCGGCCGAGCCGACCGCGCACGTGGTGCTGATCAACGCGGCGGGCTCCGCCTTTTGCGCGGGCGCCGACCTGAAAGAGCGCAAGACCATGTCGAACGCCGAGATGACGGCGCGGCGGGTGCAGGGCTTTGCCGCGTATGGCGCCATCGAGCGCATGCCGCAGCCGGTGATCGCCGTGGTGCAGGGCGCGGCGTTCGGCTCGGGCTGCGAGATCGCCGGCGCGTGTGACTTCGTGCTGGCCTCGTCCGAGGCGGTGTTCTGCTATCCCGAAGTGGGTTGGGGCACGGTGGGCGCCACGCAGCGGCTGCCGCGCATTGCCGGCGCGCGCCTGGCGAAGGAACTGCTGTTCACCGGTCGCCGTTTCGATGCGGCCGAGGCGCGCGAGATCGGCCTGGTCAATCACGTCTACGCACCCGATGCGCTGGCCAGCGAAGCCGCCGCCATGGCCGCGGCTATCGCTCGCGCCGCGCCGCTGACTGTGCGGCTGACCAAGCGCAGCATCGACCAGGGCCTGGCGACCACACGCGAAGGCGCGATGGCGATCGAACTGCTGGCCATCGAGGAAAACCTGCGCGGCACCGACTGGAAGCAGGCCATCGCCGGCTTTGGCGGCGCAGGAGACCAAGCATGATCGCCCCGATGACGCTATCGCAGGCGCTGGCGCGCCAGGTGGCCGAGCGCGCGACGGCAGAAGCCTTCGTGGCGCCGGGCGAACGCCTGACGTGGGCCGAACTGCACGACGGCGCGCAACGCATCGCGCGCGCCTTGTTGGCGGCCGGCGTGCGCCGCGGCGATCATGTGGGCGTGCTGCTGGGCAACGGCGGCACGTGGGTGCAGATCTTCTACGCCTGCGCCATGCTCGGGGCGGTGACCGTGCCGGTCAACACGCGCTTCAAGACCGATGAATTGGAGTTCTGCCTGAAGCAGGCCGACGTGACGCTGCTGCTGACGGCGGACACGTTCCTGGGCATTGATTTCCTGGATTTGCTGACGCAGGTCGAGCCGGCGTTGAACAGCGCGTTGCCCGGGACGCGGCTGCCACGGCTGCGGCGCGTGGTGGTGCTGGGCGAGCGCTGCCCTCCCGGCGCCCAACCCTGGGAGGGGTTCATTGGGGCGGGCCATCCCGGTGCGGGCCATCCCGGAGCCGGCTACGCCGCCTCTCCCTCCGACGACGCCGAACTCGCCGCCCGCCAGCGCGAAGTCACGCCCGACGACGTCCTGCTGATCCAGTACACCTCCGGCACGACCTCGTTTCCCAAAGGCGTGATGCTGACGCACGCCAACATGTTGACCAACGCCTGGGCTGCGGCGCAGCGCATCGGCGTGCGGCCCGACGACCGCTACTTCAGCATCCGGCCGTACTTCCATGTGGCCGGCACCACGCTGTCGATCCTGGTCAGCCTGATGACCGGCTGCTGCCTGCTCACGCTGCCCAAGTTCGACGTGGCCGACGCGCTGCGCATGCTGGATGAAGAACGCTGCACGCTGACGTCCGGCAACGACACCATCTTCCTGATGTTGATGGGCCATCCGGACTTCGACCGCAGCCGCATCCACCTGCGCGGCGGCTGGGCGGCGGCGGGGCCGCAGGTCATGCAGAAGATCCGCGACGTGATGGGCGTGCCCGGCATCTGCAACGCATACGGCCAGTCCGAAGCGTCGCCGAACATCACGCTGTCTTCGTTTGACGACCCGTTCGAACTGCGCGCCATGGGCTGGGCGCTGCCGCATCCCGGCATGCAGGTGCGGGTGGTGGACCCCGGCACCGGCCAGCCGCTGCCGGCGGGCGAACCCGGCGAGATCCAGGCGCGTGGCTGGAGCGTGATGAAGGGCTACTACAACATGCCCGAGGCCACGGCGCGCGCGCTGGGCCCGGACGGCTGGCTCAGCACCGGCGACCTGGGCGAGATGGACGCCTCGGGCCGCCTGCGCATGGTGGGCCGCCTGAAGGACATGTTCCGCGTGGGCGGCGAAAACGTCGCGCCGGCCGAGGTCGAAGAAACCCTGCACGGCCATCCGGCGGTGCGCATGGCGCAGGTCGTCGGTGTGCCCGACGCGCGCCTGGGCGAAGTGCCCGCCGCGTTCGTGCTGCTCAAGGACGGGCAGGACTGCACCGCGGCCGAGCTGACCGCCTGGTGCAAGGCGCGCTGCGCCAACTTCAAGGTGCCGCGCTATGTCGAGATCGTGGACAGCTTCGAACACATCGGCATGACGGGCAGTTCCAAGGTGCAGAAGAACAAGCTGCGCGCGCACGCGGTGGCGCTGTTCGGGCTGGAGCCGCAATCATGAGCGCGCGCGACGTGGTGCTGTGCGAATGCTTCGCGCGTGACGGCTTGCAGCACGAACCCGACTTCATCGCAACGGACGTCAAGGCGGGCCTCATCGACCGCTTCGCCGCGCTGGGGTTCGAGCGGGTCGAAGCCACCTCGTACTCCAACCCCAAGGTCGTGCCGCAGTTCGCGGACGCGACCGAGCTGCTGGCCGCGCTGCCGCGACGGGATCGCGCCTGGTACAAGGCTACCTGCGCCAACGCCCGCGCGGTGCAACGCGCGCTGACCGATCTGGACGCCGGCATCGGCGCCAACGAAATCAGCCTGCTGGTCTCGGCCAGCGAGTCGCATTCGGCGCGCAACCTCAAGCGCGACCGCGCCGCGCAATGGGACAACATTGCCGAAATGGCACGGCTGGCCGATGGCCGCTTTCGCCTGATCGGCACGATCTCGGTGGCGTTCGGCTGCCCCTTCGAAGGCGCCGTCGATCCGGACGCGGTGATGGCGGACGTGCGCCGTTTCGCGGCCCTGGGCGTGGGCATCGTGACCTTGGGCGACACCACCGGCATGGCCACGCCGGCCTCGGTGCGGGCGCTGTATGGCCGCATGGCGCGCGAGACGCCCGAGGTGACGCCGGTGGCGCACTTTCACGACACGCGCGGCACCGGCCTGGTCAATTACGTGGCCGCGCTGGACGCGGGCGTCAGGTATTTCGACTGCGCCTTCGGCGGGGTCGGTGGCCACCCGGCCAAGGTGCGTTACGGCGGCGGCCATACCGGCAACGTCGCCACCGAAGACCTGGTCAACCTGTTCGAATCCATGGGCGTGCGCACGGGGCTGGACCTGCAGGCGTTGCCCGCGGTGTCACAGCACTGCCAGGATGTGCTGGGGCGTGCATTGCACAGCCGGGTGGCCCAAAGCGGGTTCAATCCGCTGATCGCCGCCGCGGGGGTCGCGTGATGGCCGCGCGCCGCATTTGTATATCATGCGGGCAGCAACGCGCACCCCGTGCGCGCCCCGTATTCCCCTGCATTTGACGAGTCTCGCCATGGCCACCCGAACCGCATCCAAGCCTGCCACCGCCGCGCGCCCCGCCCCGCAAGCGCTCAAGGAACTGTTCTCGTACCGCCTGAACCGCCTGGCCTATGTGTCCAGCCGCATCGCCGCGGGCCTGAACGAAAGCCGCTACGGCGTGGGGCCGCGCGAATGGCGCATCATCGCGCTGCTCGGCGCGGCGCCGGACATGTCGCTGAACACCGTGGCGCGCGAGGCCAACATCGACAAGAGCCAGGCCAGCCGCACCGTGTCCGAATTGATCGAGCGCGGCCTGATCCAGCGCAGCGCCGACAGCCAGGATGGCCGCGGTGTCAGCCTGGATCTGACGCGCGCGGGCCGCGCACTGTACGACGAGATGTTCCCGGCGGCGGTCGATCGCAACGAGGCCATGCTGTCGGTGCTGACGCAGGCCGAGCGCGACGCCATGGAACGCATGCTGGACAAACTGACGGGCCACGCGCTGGACATGCTGAACGAGTGCAAGGCGGAAGTGCCCGCGCGTCGCGGCCGTGGCGTGCAACCGCGCTGAGCGCGGGGCGCGCGCCTTTTTTTACCTATATTGTTGATTTAATCAATTAATTTGCAAGTCGCCATTGGCAAAGGATATCCGTGATGTCGGAACTGATCATCGAAGACCTGGGGGCCGTCCGGCTGCTGCGGTTGAACCGCCCGGAAAAACACAACGCGCTCAACACCGCGTTGACCATGGCGCTGCTGGATGCGTTGCGGCAGGCAGACCAGGACGCCGCGGTGCGCGCGGTGGTGCTGACGGGCAACGGCAAGTCGTTCTGCGCTGGCGCCGACACCACGGAATTCTCGGCCCTGACGCCGGAGCAACCTGATGCCGTGCTGCGCCGCGCCGACCTCACGACAGACCTGCACCTGGTGTTCTCGCGCATGGCCAAGCCGGTGGTGGGCGCGGTGCACGGCAACGCGCTGGGCGGGGGCGCCGGCCTGGCGCTGGCCTGCGACCTGACGGTGATGGCCGACGACGTGCGCTTCGGCTATCCCGAGTTGCGCCACGGCATCGTGGCCGCCGTGGTCATGGCCAACCTGGTGCGCCAGGTGGGCCGCAAGCATGCCTTTGAGCTGGTGGCGATGGCCGAGCCGATCGACGGCGCCCGGGCCCAGGCGCTGGGCATCGCCAACCGTGTCGCGCCCGCCGCGCAGGTACTGGATCAGGCGTTGGCCATGGCGCAGCGCCTGGCCGGCTGGGAGCCGGCGGCCATGGGGCTGACCAAGCGCGCATTCCACCGCACGGCCGACCTGGGCCTGGCCGAGGCGCTGGGCGTGGGTCGCGACGCCAACGTCATCATGCGGGGCTTTCGCCAGGGAGCGGTGCGATGAGGCCGCTGGAAGGGGTCACCATCCTGGACCTGTCGCGCGTGCTGGCCTGCCCGTTTGCGTCGATGATCCTGGCCGAACTGGGGGCCGATGTGATCAAGGTCGAGCAACCCGGCGGCGGCGACGAAACGCGCAGCTTCGAGCCGAAAGTGCAGGGCGAAGGCGGATCGGAATCGGCCTACTACCTGGCCTTCAATCGCAGCAAGCAGTCGGTCACGGTGAATTTTCGCCATCCCGAAGGCCAGGCCGTGATCCGGCGCCTGGCGCAGACCTGCGATGTCGTGGTCGAGAATTTTCCCGTGGGCACACTGGCGAAGTACGGCCTGGACCGCGACCACATTGCGCCCGACAACCCCGGCCTGATCTATTTCTCGTGCACCGGCTTCGGCATGACCGGGCCGTACGCGCCGCGCAAGGGCTACGACACGGTGTTCCAGGCCATGGGCGGCATCATGAGCCTGACGGGCGAACGCGGCGGCGGCCCGGTCAAGCCGGGCCTGCCGGTCAGCGACCTGACGTCGGGCCTGTGGGCCGCCATCGGCATCCTGTCGGCGCTGGTGGGACGAGCCCGTTCGGGCCAGGGCTGCCATATCGACTTCTCGATGCTCGATGGCCAGGTGGGCCTGCTGTCGCTGGCCGCCGCGCGCTATTTCGCGCTGGGCGAAGTGCCGCCGCGGCTGGGCACCGAGCACCCGGGGCGGGTGCCGTCCGCCGCGTTCGAATGCGGCGATGGCCGCTGGGTCCAGATCACCGGCAGCGACCAGCACTGGAAGCCGCTGTGCGAAGCGCTGGAATTGCCGCAGTGGGCCGAAGACCCGGACCTGGCAAAGAACGCCGTGCGCGTGGCGCGCCGCGAAAAAGTCATGGCCGGCCTGTCGGCCGCCGCGGCCCGGCTGACCCGCGACGAACTGTGCCGCCGTTGCGATGCGCGCGGCGTGCCGGCCGGGCCGATCCTGGATGTGGAAGAGATCCTGCACAACGAACACGTGTTGGCGCGCGGCATGGTGGGCAGCTACGACCATCCGTCCATCGGCCGCTTCGGTGCCGTGCCGGTGCCGTTCAAGTTCGACGGTTTTGACGATCCGCGGCTGGAGCGCCCGCCCTTGCTCGGCGAGCACACCGACAGCGTGCTGGGCGGGCGGCTGGGCCTGTCGTCCGCGCAGATCGAAGCCTTGCGCGCGCAGGGCGCGATCTAGGGCTGCCGTGCCAGGCGCGTATTCCGTTTCAACAGGCATCGAGGCCTTGGGGCATGACGCCCCGGGCCTTGCCTGATTCAACCCCCAAAAAAACAATATTCCAGGAGACAACCCATGAAGATTCTGCAGCGCCTGTTATGCGTCGCGGCGGCGGGCGCGTTAAGCGCCTCGGCCGTCGCGGCCGATTCGTATCCCTCGCAACCGATCACGCTGGTCAACCCCTATGCCGCGGGCGGCCCCGCCGACGTGCTGGGCCGGGCCCTGGCGCGCGAGCTGGAAAAGCAGCTGGGCAAGACTGTCATCGTCGAGAACAAGGCGGGCGGCGGCGCAGCCATCGGCGCCAACTTCGTCGCCCGCGCCAAGCCCGACGGCTACACGTTGCTGTTGGGCACGTCTGCCGCGCATGTGGTCACCCCGCTCATGCAGCAGACGCCGTACGACGGCATCAAGGACTTCGCCTTCGTGTCCATCGTCGCCAACCAGCCCAACATGCTGGTGGTACGGCCCACGCTGAAGGCAGAAAACATCGAGCAACTGATCGCCATGGCGCGCAAGGAGCCCGGCCGCATCAACTACGCCTCGGCCGGCCCGGGCAGCTCGCCGCACCTGGGCGCCGAGCTGTTCCGCGAACGCGCGGGCGTGGACATCGTCCACATTCCCTACAGCGGCGCGGCGCCGGCCATCAATGACCTGGTGGGCGGGCAGGTGGACATGGCCGTGCTGAACCTGGCCGCCAGCCTGCAGTTCATCCGCAGCGGCCGCCTGAAGGCGCTGGCGTACGCCAACGACAAGCGTTCGCCGCTGTTGCCCGACGTGCCGACCCTGGCCGAATCCGGCGTGAAGGGCGCCGAATCCGCGTCCTGGTACAGCCTGGCCGCGCCCAAGGGCACGCCGCCCGAGGTGCTGCAACGCCTGAACGACGCGGTGGCCAAGGTGAATGCCAATCCCGAATACGCCAAGCTGATGCAGGCGCAGGGCGTGGATCTCTGGAACATGACGCCGCAGGAAGCCACGGCATTCGTGGAAAAAGACCAGACCGCCATGCACAAGCTGGTGCAGGCAGCGGGGTTGATGAAGAAGTAATCGAGCAAAGTCGGCAGGGCAGGGGCCGCCTTGGGCGGCCCCTTCTCGTTCATCCCGCCAACGCCGCCACGCGCTTGAGCGCCTCGCGAGTTTCAGCCACCAGTTGTTCCACGACGGCGCCTGCCGGTTGCAGGCTGTCGATCAACCCGGCGCTTTGTCCGGCCTCGACCTTGCCGCCTTGCACGTCGCCGTCGAAGGCGGCCTGTTTCAGCGAGCTTGCCGCAAACATCGCGTCCAGCGCGGTGGCGTCGCCGCCGCGTTCGGCGGCCAGGTAGTCGTGTGCGAAGGCGTTGCGCAGCATGCGTACCGGCGAACGGCCGCGGCCCACCAAAGTCGTGTCGGCCACGCCGGCCGCCAGCACGGCGTCTTTGTAGGCGTCGCAGACGCCCGCTTCGGGCGTCAACAGGAAACGGGTACCCAATTGCGCGCCTGCCGCGCCCAGGCACAGCGCCGCGGCGATGCCCGCGCCGTCGGCGATGCCGCCAGCCGCCACCACCGGTACCGTCACACGGCGCACCACCGCGCGCACCAGCACTTGCAGGCCGATCTCGTCCGGACCGGGGTGGCCGCCGGCTTCCAGGCCCACGGCGATCACGGCGTCCACGCCCGCCGCCTGCGCCTTGGCCGCATGCTCGGGGCTGGCAATGACCTGCAACCACTTGATGCCCGCTTCGCGCGCCCGGCCAATGTGCTTCTGCGGGCCGCCCTGGGACGCAATGATGACCGGCACGCCTTCGCCGATGGCGATGTCCATGTGTTCCTGCGCGCGCTTGTTGTACAGCGGAATGTTGACGGCGAAGGGCGCATCGGTGCCGTTGCGCACGTCGCGGATGGCGGCGCGCAGCACGTCGGGGTACATCGGGCCGGCGGCGATCACGCCCAGCCCGCCGGCGCGCGATACCGCCAGCGCCAGCGCCGCATTGGACGAGGCCCAGCTCATGCCGCCCTGGATGATCGGATAGCGCGTGCCGAGCAAGCGGGTCAGCGGGGTCTGCAGAGTCATGGTCGTCTTGCCTGGGGAAAATCCCATTCTGGAATATTTGGTTGATAAAATCAACTATATTCGATGCCGCGCGGCAATCATGGCGACGCGGTTATTGCCTGAGCGGCGAGGCGATTTGATTATCATGTGAAGGTCCGGCCTGCGGCTGGACCGTCCCGAGGAGGGGGCGTTTCTCTTCATCAATAAGAACAATCATGTCTGGCAATACCGATACGCTTTCCGTGCGCACCCTCGTTTTGGGCACTCTGGTCGTGCTTCTGGCCATGGGTGTGCGCGCCACCTTCGGCCTGTTCATGCAGCCGATGGGACTGGCCCATGGCTGGGGCCGCGACGTTTTCTCCATGGCCTTCGCGCTGCAGAACCTGGTCTGGGGCGTGGCCTGTATCTTCATGGGCATCCTGGCCGACCGCTATGGGTCCGGCCGCACCATCGCGCTGGGCGCCGTGCTGTACATGCTGGGCATGATCGGCACGCGTTTCGCCACCGACGAGGCCACGCTGTACCTCAGCGCGGGCGTGCTGGTCGGGCTGGGCCAGGCGGGCACCACGTTCCCGGTGATCCTGCCGGTGGTGGCCCGCGCCGTGCCGCCGGCCTACCGCAGCACGGCCATGGGCATCGCCAGCGCGGGCGGTTCGCTGGGCCAGTTTGCCGTGGTGCCGACCGGCCAGGTGCTGATCTCCGGGCTGGACTGGCCGGGTGCGCTGTGGGTGCTGTCGTTGTTCGTGGCCTGCGCTGCGCCGCTGGCGTATTTCCTGCGCGGCCGCCCGCAAGCTCAAGGCGGACCGCAGCAATCGCTGGCGGCCGCGGTGCGCCAGGCCGTGCGCCACCCGTCGTTCCATTTCCTGTTCTGGAGCTATTTCGTCTGCGGCTTCCACACGGCCTTCATCACGCTGAACCTGCCGGCCTACGTCACCGACGGCGGCCTGACGCCAGGCCAGGGCGCCACGGCCGTGGCATTGATCGGTCTGTTCAATGTGCTGGGCTCGTTCTACGCCGGCAAGCTGGGCGGCAAGTACAGCAAGAAGCGTCTCCTGGCGGTGGTCTACGGCATGCGTGCCTTCGGCATCCTGCTGTTGTTGTGGATGCCGCTGTCGCCTTGGGTGCTGTATGCCTTTGCCGCCTGGATGGGCCTGTTCTGGCTGGGCACCGTGCCGCTGACCCAGGGGCTGATCGGGCAGATCTACGGCCTGCGTTATGCGGCCACGTTGTCCGGCATCGTGTTCCTGGGCCACCAGTTGGGCAGTTTCATCGGCGTGTGGCTGGGCGGCTATGCCTATGCCACGACCGGCAACTACGACCTGGTCTGGTGGCTGGGCGTGGTGCTGGCGGTGGTGGCCGCGTTGCTGTGCCTGCCGGTGCGCGAGCAGCCGGTGACGCAACCGGCTGCGGCGTCCGCGTAATCACCCCGAGTCCGCCATGAATCCCACGCCAGCCTCGCCGCCCGCTTCGCCCAGACGCCACACCGGCTGGCGCGTGGCCGGCTGGACCGCGCTGGCGCTGGTGCTGGGCCTGGCCTTCTGGGGCTACACCACGCCCGAGATGCAGATCCACTGGGAAAACCTGGCCTCACTGTGCGGTTTTTAGCCATGTAGAAGGGGTCGGCTCGCGGTATCCTACGGCGGTGAATTCTTCTTCGCCTTCCATGCAGGACACACCGCTTTCCTATCCCGACCTCGGCTTGCCCGACATCGGCGGCCTGCCCGCCGCCGACATGCTCGTGCTCACGGTCAACAACCGCCTGTCGCGCCGGCTCACGCTCGAGCTGGCCGGCTTGCTGCGCCAAGAGCGTCAGGTCAGCGAACTGCCCCGCATCCTGCCCCTGTCCGCCTGGCTGGCCGAATCCGCCAACGAACTGGCGTTCGAGGCCGACGAAGGCGTGCCCGCCTACCGGCTGGACAGCTTCGCCACCCAATTGGTCTGGACCGAGGCCATCCGCGCCGAAGAGGCCGAACGCGTGCTGCTCGACGCCAGCCAGGCCGCACGCCTGTCGATGGACGCCGACCTGCTCATGGACGAATGGGCGCTGCAAGTGCCGTCCGGCGCCGACACCGACGAATACCGCGGGTTCGCGCGCTGGCGCCAGCGCTATCGCAAGGTCTTGGCCGCCATCGATGCCGAAGACGCCAACCAGGGCTACGCCCGGGTCTTGCGTGCGCTGGAAGACGGCCGCCTGGCCACGCCGGGGCATCTGGTGCTGGCGGGCTTTACCGATCTGTCGCCGCGTTTTCGCCGCCTGCTGCAAGCCTTTGAAGAACAGGGCTGCCTGATCGCCCAATGGCGCGACGCGCAGCGCGCGCCGGCCACGCCGCAACGCTACGAAGCGCCCGACCAGGGGGCCGAATGGCGCGCCGCGGCTGAATGGGCGGCCAGCCAGCTCAAGCAGCATCCTCATGGCCGCTACGCCATCGTCTCGCCGCAACTCGAAGCCGAATCGCCGTTCGCACGCCGCATACTCAGCCAGGCATTGGCCGGCCGGGGCGGCGAACCCGCGTTTGCGTTCAACGTCGCGGTGGGCCGGCCGCTGAACGAATGGCCCCTGGCGCGCGCCGCGCTGGCCTGGCTGCGGGCGCTGGCCGAATGCGCGGCCGGCAAGGGCTGCGGCGTCGACATCCTGGGCGCAGCCCTGCTGACGGGTCACTGCGCGGGCGATGTCAGCGAACGTGCCCGGCTGGCCGCGATCGATGCGCGCTGGCGCCGCCGCGGCCAGGTGCACGTCGCCGCGGCCGAATGGCGCAAGCAGCTGGCCGTGGTGCCGCCCCTGGCACAGGCCTGGGGCCAGGCCATGGACATCTGGACGCAGGGCGGCAACCGCGCATCCTGCGATGTCTGGATGCTGCGCATGAAGGCCGCCCTGACGGCGCTGGGCTTTCCCGGCGAAGGCGTGCTGGACAGCGTTGGCTACCAGGTGCTGGGTGCGCTGGGCGATGCGCTGGCCAGTTTCTCGGCGCTGGCGCCCGCGGCGGGCAAGCTGGGCGGCGTGGCGGCAGTCAACCTGCTGCAAAGCGTGGCGCGGTCGGCCTCGTTCCAGCCGCAGCGCGATCCCCTGGCGCGGCTGGACGTGCTGGGCCTGCTGGAAGCCGAAGGCGGCTTCTGGGACGGCGTCTGGATGCTGGGCCTGACCGACGACGTGCTGCCTGCTTCGCCCAAGCCCAATCCGCTGTTGCCGCTGGCGGTGCTGCGCCAGGCCAAGGCGCCGCGGGCCACCCCCGAACGCGAACGCGAATGGGCCGAAGGCATGTATGCCGCACTGTGCCGCTGCGCGCCTGCCCTCATCGTCAGCCATGCCCGCATGGACGGCGAACGCGAACTGCGGCCGTCGCCCCTGATCGCGGCGGCGCAGCCCACCGACTGGGCGCCCGCGCCTGTGCCTGGCATCGCCGCGCTGCCCCAGGAATCCCTGGACGACGCGCAAGGCCCGCCGTTGGCGCCCGATGATCGCGGCGGCGGCGGCCTGGACGTGCTCGACACCCAGGCCCGCAATCCGCTCTGGGCGTTTGTGCGGCACCGGCTGGGCGGGCGCGAACTGGCGCCGTATGCCGACGCCGCCACGGTGAACGTGCGCGGCCAGTTCCTGCACAAGGCGTTGGAACTGGTGTGGGGCATGCTGCCCGATCAAGACGCGCTGCACGACACGCTGGCCTCCGGCCGCCTGCCCGCGCTGCTGGAACAGGCGGTGGCGCAGGCCGCCGACGAAGAACTCAAGGAATACGCGCCTGCGCTCAAGGCACTGGAATGCGCGCGGGCCCTGATCGTGCTGGCGTCGTGGCTCGACATGGAAGCCCAGCGCCTGCCATTTGCCGTGGCGCAGGTCGAGAAAAACCACGAGTGGCACCATGGCGCGCTGCACCTGAAACTGCGGCTGGACCGCATCGATGCCCTGGCCGACGGCCGCAATGTCATCGTCGACTACAAGACCGGCGTGGCCGCCGCCAAACCCGAACCGGACTGGTCGCGCAGCCGCCCCGTGAACGTGCAGTTGCCGTTCTACGCGTCGGTACTGGCCGACGCCGCGGGCGGCGAGGTCGCCGGCCTGGTGCTGGCCCAGATCCACGCGCGCCAGGTGGCGGCGCAGGGCCTGGCCGACGAAGATCTCGGCATGCCCGGCATCACCCTGGCCGCCGACAGCAAATACTTCGACGGCCTGACCTGGCCCGACATCCGCCAGCGCTGGCGCAGCGCCATCGAATCGCTGGCGGACGAATATGTGGCGGGCTACGCCGCCAACGTGGCGTACCGCCGCGATGATCTGAAATACTGCGATGCGCTGCCGTTCCTGCGCTTGCACCTGGATGACGAGGACGCCTGAGCCATGGCCGATACAGAACGCCAGCCCCAGGACCACGCCGCGCGCGCGGCCGCGCTGGACCCCGCGCGCTCTTTCCTGGTGCAGGCCCCTGCGGGCTCGGGCAAGACCGAACTGCTCACCGACCGTATCCTGGCGCTGCTGGCCACGGTGAACCGCCCGGAAGAAATCGTCGCCATCACCTTCACGCGCAAGGCCGCGTCCGAAATGCATGCGCGCGTGCTCAGCAAGCTGCGCCGCGGCCTGGATGCCCCGCCCGACGCCGCGCACGAGCGCCGCAGTTGGGACCTGGCCCGCGCCGCGCTGGCGCGCAACGACGAACTGGGCTGGCATCTGCTGGATCATCCGGCGCGCCTGGCCATCCGCACCATCGATTCGTTCTGTGCGGGCCTGGTCCGCAGCATGCCGTGGCTGTCCGAATTGGGCGGCATGCCCGAAATCACCGACGACGCGCGCGCGCACTACGAAGCCGCGGCACGCGCCACGCTCGACCTGGCCGACGGCTACGACGCCGTGCGCATCCTGCTGCGCCATTTGGACGTGGATGTGCAAGCCGCCAAGGAAGCCATCGCCGCCATGCTGGGCCAGCGCGATCAATGGCTGCCGCTGCTGCGTCACGGTTCCGACCGCGAGGCCCTTGAGGCCACCCTGGCCGAGGCCATCGGCGAAGATCTCGACGCCCTGTGCGAGGCCATGCCCTTTGGCTGGGCCGACGCCCTGTCGGGGCCGGCCCGCCTGGCCGCCACGCAGTTGCAAGACAGCGACGACGACAACAAGTTGGCCGCGCTGCTCGACTGGACCGACGAACTGCCCGCCGATGCCGAGGTACTGGACCAGTGGCGCGCCGTGGCGCACCTGCTGCTGACCGGTACCGGCACGCTGCGCAAGACCGTCAACAAGAACCTGGGCTTTCCGGCCAAGTGCGCCCACAAGGAACCCTTCGTGGCCTGGCTGGAAAGCGCCGACCCCGACGCCGCCTGGGTGCGGCGCCTGGCCGCCGTGCGCGACATCCCCGCGCCGCATTTCTCCGACGCCCAATGGGAAGTGCTGGGCGCGCAGCTGATGACGCTGGCCCTGGCCGTTGCGCAACTGCGCCTGCGGTTTGCCGACACGGGCGAGGTCGACTTCATCGAAATCTCGCAGCGCGCCGCCGCCGCGCTGGGCAGCGCCGACGATCCCGGCGAACTGCTGCTGAAGCTGGACGCCTCCATCCGGCACCTGCTCATCGACGAGTTCCAGGACACCAGCCAGACGCAGCTGGATCTGTTGTCCACCCTCACGTCCGGCTGGCAGCAGGGCGACGGCCGCAGCCTGTTCCTGGTGGGCGACCCGATGCAGTCCATCTATCGCTTCCGCAAGGCGGAAGTCGGACTGTTCCTGGAAGTGGCTGAACAGGGCGTGGGCGAACTGCAACCCGACTTTCTCAACCTGACCGACAACTTCCGCTCGCAAGCCGGCATCGTCGACTGGGTCAACCAGTCCTTCGCGCAACTGCTGCCCAAGCGCAGCGATGCCGCCGCGGGCGCCATCAAGTACAGCCCGTCCAGCGCGTTCCACGAGGCCCTGCCGGACCCGGCCGTACGCTTTCATCCCGCCTGGTCGCGCGCTGGCGCGGCCCCCGCTGAAGAACAGGCCGAAGACATCGCCGTGGGCCTGGTGTGCCAGGCGCTGGCGGAAAACGCCGGCAGCAAGCACCCCGTCGCGGTCCTGGTGCGGGCCCGCAGCCACCTGGGCAACCTGACGCGCCGGCTGGCGCAGGAAGGCATCCGCTGCCGCGCCGTCGACCTGGTGCCGCTGGCCCTGCGGCCGGTCGTGGCCGACCTGGTGCAACTGGTGCGCGCCTTGTCGCACCCCGGCGACCGGCTGGCCTGGCTGTCGGTGCTGCGTGCGCCGTATTGCGGCCTGACACTGGAATCACTGCAACGCCTGTTCGGCGCCGACCACGTCACGCCGGTGCCGGTGCTGCTGGAACGCGCGCTGCGCATCGTGCCGGCCAAGACGGCCCCAGCGGGCTTCGATGCCGCCGCCGGCTTGCCTCAAGGCAAGCGGTCCGATCGCACCGACGTCGCGCAACAGGGGGCGCTGTTCGATCACCCCAATATCGCGCCCCAAGGATCGCTGTTCGATCACACCGATGCCGCGCCCCACGGATCGCTGTTCGACGACACCGAGGCCCCGCCGCAAGGGGACCCATCCGCCGACACACCGGCGACGCCCTTGGCGCAGACGCTCTTGCGCGCGGACGAATACGCCCGCCTGCGCCAGGTGGCGATGGTGCTGCTGGATACGCGCAACGCATCCGGCGCCATGCCGTTCGCGGCCTGGGTCGAAACGCTCTGGCGCCGCCTGGGCGGTCCGGCGCTGTACAGCGGCCCCTCGGTGGCCACCGACGCCGAAAGCCTGTTCCAACTGGTCGAACGTCTGGCGCCCCACGGCGCCATCGACCCGGCCGCGCTGGACGCCGGCATCGCCCGCCTGTTTGCCGCACCCGACGCGGCCGACGAAGAAGCCGCGGTCGAAATCATGACCATGCACAAGTCCAAGGGCCTGCAGTTCGACACGGTCATCCTGTACGGCCTGCACCGCGCGCCGCGCGGCGACCAACCGCCGCTGGTGCGCTTCGAGCAAAGCGGCGGCCGCGTGCTGTTCGGCCCGGTCAAGGCCCGCGCCGAAACCGAAGCCGACCCGGTGTCGCGCTACCTGGGCGCCCGCGAAGCGCGCCGCGCCTCCTACGAAATCGACCGCCTGCTGTATGTGGCCGCCACCCGCGCCCGCAAGCGCCTGCACTTGGTGGGCCACGTCTCGATCGACGAGGCCAGCGGCCAGCCCAAGACCCCGTCATCGGCCAGCCTGCTGGGCCGCCTGTGGCCCTGCCTGACCCCGCCCGTGCCCCCGTCGACGAGCGAGGACACCGCCGCACCGCCCGAAGACGGCCCCGAGTGGCAGGGCGAACCCCTGCGCCGTATCGACACGACCGGCCTGGCACACCTGTCGCGCCAGGCAGACATCGCCATCAGCCCCGGCTTCGCCGCCGCCGCGCGCGGCGCCTGGGGCGACAGCGGCGAGCATCCCGCCTGGCAACTCGAATCCGGCTACGACGCCGCCATCGGCACGCTGGCCCACGCATGGCTGGCCCGCATCGGCCAAGACGGCGTCGCCGCCTGGCCCGCCGAAGCACTGGCTGGCCGCCTATCCGCCATGCGCCGCCAACTGACCCGCGCCGGCATCCCCGCCAGCCAGGCCGACGCCGCCTCCGAAGCCGTGCTGGACACCCTGCAAGCCACCCTGTCCGACGACCGCGGCCTCTGGCTCCTGTCCCAATCCGGCGCCCGCCGCGAATGGCCCCTGATCGACGCCGCCGGCAAAGTCTCGGTCATCGACCTGGCCCTGAGCACCGAAGACGGCTGGCTGATCGTCGACTACAAAACCGGCCGCCCCCAACCCAACGAATCCCCCCCCGCCTTCGCCCAACGCATGCGCCAACGCCACGGCGACCAACTCCTGCGCTACTGCGCCCAAGTCACCGCCCTGGACGGCCGCCCCGCCCGCGCCGCCCTCTACTTCCCCCGCGCCAAAGCCTGGATAGACCTGACCCCACCCCCCTAAGTCAGCCACTCCACACCCAATACACCGCGCTACAACCAAAAGAAGACAAACCGAAGCCAGCACGCCACAAGACAAGCAGCCACACTCTCAACCAGGCAAACAAAGCCAGCCAAGAAACAAGGCAAGCAGGCAAGGCAAGGCAAGCAAAACGAGCAAGCAAGCAAGGCAAGGCAAGCAAAGCGAGCGAGCAAGCAAGCAAGGCAAAGCGAAGCGAGCCAAAAGGACAAGCGAAGCAAAGTCCTATCTCCCTCCCCCTCGGGGGGAGGGCCGGGGAGGGGGCCCCCCTACAGCCCCCTGGGGCCCGCCAATCAAGAGGCTAGCAAGCGAGCAACGCGAAGCTCTGCTAGAATCTTGATTGGCGGGCCCCTTCGCATGGTTCGACGGTGAACCTGGTCAGGTCGGGAACGAAGCAGCCATAGTCGTTTAGGGTCAGTGCCGGAGTAAGGCTCGCCAACCGGTTTCTCAAAGGGGACGGGGTTGTTTTCCAAGGGGGATTCCCCGGAAGATGATTCCGTCCCCTTTGCATTTCATGCCGGCCATCGCTTAGGCTCTTGCAAAGGCTCTACAATCCCGCCATGACTTATCTGGTACTGGCCCGCAAGTGGCGGCCGCGATCGTTCGAAACCCTCGTGGGACAGGATCACGTGGTGCGCGCGCTGACGCATGCGCTCGACACCCAGCGCCTGCACCATGCCTGGCTGTTCACCGGCACCCGCGGCGTCGGCAAGACCACGCTGTCGCGCATCCTGGCCAAATCCCTCAACTGTGAAACCGGCATCACCTCGAAGCCTTGCGGCGTCTGTCGCGCGTGTACCGAGATCGATGCCGGGCGGTTCGTCGACTACCTCGAGCTGGACGCGGCGTCCAACCGCGGCGTCGAGGAAATGACCCAATTGCTGGAGCAGGCCGTCTACGCGCCGGGCGCGGGCCGCTTCAAGGTCTACATGATCGACGAAGTGCACATGCTGACCGGGCACGCGTTCAACGCGATGCTCAAGACGCTGGAAGAGCCGCCGCCGCACGTCAAATTCATTCTTGCCACCACCGACCCGCAGAAGATTCCGGTCACGGTGCTGTCGCGCTGCCTGCAATTCAACCTGAAGCAGATGCCGGCCGACTCCATCGTGGGCCACTTGCAGGCGGTGCTGGGCGAAGAGCAAGTCGGCTTTGAAGTCCCCGCGCTGCGTCTCATCGGCCAGGCCGCGTCCGGCTCCATGCGCGACGCGCTGTCCCTGACCGACCAGGCCATCGCCTACAGCGCCGGCAATCTCACCGAAGACGCCGTGCGCGGCATGCTCGGCACGATCGACCAGCGTCACCTGGTGCGCCTGCTCGACGCCCTGTCTGCCGGCGATGCCAAGAGCGTGCTGGCCGTGGCCGACGAACTGGCGACGCGCGGCCTGTCGTATGCCGGCGCGCTGGCCGACCTGGCCGTGCTGCTGTCGCGCGTGGCCATCGAGCAGCGCGTGACCGGCGCGATGCCCGCCGAGGATCCCCTGGCGGCCGACATCGCCCGCCTGGCGCAGGTCCTGCATCCCGACGCCGTGCAACTGTTCTATTCCGTAGCGGTGCACAGCCGCGGCGAACTGACACTGGCACCGGACGAGTACGCCGGTTTCATCATGGCCTGCCTGCGCATGCTGGCGCTCAATGGCGACGCCGGTCCGCAGACGGCCCTTGAGGCGCCCGCCACGCCGGCCCGCCAGACGGCAGAGCCGGTCACGGCGGCCGCGCAGCCGGCGCCGGCTGCGCCGGTCACAGCTACGACCGCGTCGTCGTCGGCGGCGGCGCCTGCCGTGCAAGCCGCGGCGCCCGCTGCGGTGGCACCGTCGCCCGTTGCGCAAGCCGCCGTTGTTCAGGCACCCGAAGTTCAGGTGCCCGTCGATCAGGCGCCCGTCGATCAGGCACCCGCCGTCGCTCAAGCTCGGGCCGCGCAAGCGTCCGTCGGGCAAGCGCCGGCCGCCCAGGCCGCCACGAATCCGCCCCCGACGGCGCAGCCCGATGCGGCGCATGCACCGGTTGCCCAGGCCGCCGCGGCGACGCCCGCGCCGGCCCCTGTCTCGGCCCCGACTGCTCCGGTGCAGGTCGCCAGCGTGGCAGACGAACCTGCCGCAAGCCCCGCAGCCGCCGCATCGGCCGTCGCTCCAGTTGCCGCCGCAGCCGCCGCTGCGAACCCGGCAGCCGCTGCGCAAGCGCCGTCGGCGGGCATCCCGCCCTGGGAAGAAATTCCCGCTGACGCCTCGGCGCAATCCGTCGCGCCGGCCGCGCCTGCGCAACCGTCTGCTCCCGCGAATGCGGCAACGGACTCGCCGGCATCGCCGCCGGCCGCGGGTTCGCCTGCCGCCGGATCGCCCGTCGCCGGATCGCCCGCCGCCGGAATGCCCGTCGCCACCAAATCCGCACCGCTCGCCGTGACGCCGGCCGCTGCCGCCGTCGCGCCCGCCGCCGCCGCCGCGGCGGACGACAGCGAAGGCCCCCCGTCCTGGGTCGACGAAGAAATTCCCTTCGAAGCCGAAGGAGGTTTCGTGCCGGACGGCGGTTTCACGTCGGATCCCGACGACGACTTCGAAACCCTGGCCAGCGCGCCGTCGGCGGCCCCCGTGCCGTCGCCCGCGCCCGCCCGGCGTGACGGCGCCGCCCCGGCGCGCAAGCGCCAGACGCGCGCCCGCATCACCGACATGACCTCTGCCGCCTGGCCCGAGCTGGCCGCGCGCCTGCCTGTGACCGGGCTGGCCGCCGAACTGGCCCGCCAAAGCGAATGGGCCGGCGTGCAGGGCGATGCCGTCATCCTGCGCGTGGCGGTCAGGACGCTGGCCGAAAGCGAAAGCCGCGTGCGCCTGCAAACCGTGCTGTGCGAACATTTCGGCCAGGGCATCCGCCTGGACGTGGACGTCGGCGCCGTTGGCGAAGCCACGGCCCACGCCGTGGCCCAGGCCGAGCGCGCGGCGCGCCAGCAGGCCGCCGAAGACGCGGTCGCCGTCGACCCGTTCGTGCAGGCGCTGCTGTCCGATTTCGGCGGCTATGTCGTGGCCGGTTCGATCCGCCACGTCGACCCCCCTTCCGCCGCCGCCTGAGGCGCCGGCAAATCCCCTTATTCCCCTCGTTCAAGGAAACTCGATCATGATGAAAGGACAACTGGCCGGCCTGATGCGCCAGGCGCAGCAGATGCAGGAAAACATGAAGAAGGCGCAAGACGCGCTGGCTGAAATCCAGGTCGAAGGCGCCGCGGGCGGCGGCCTGGTCAAGGTCACCATGTCCTGCCGTCACGACGTCAAGCGCGTCGAGATCGATCCCTCGCTGCTGGCCGACGACAAGGACATGCTCGAAGACCTGGTTGCCGCTGCGTTCAACGACGCGCTGCGCAAGGCCGAAGCCACCTCCCAGGAAAAGATGGCGTCCGTCACCGCCGGCATGCCGCTGCCCCCGGGCATGAAGCTGCCGTTCTGATCGAACGCCCAGGCCGGCGCCGCACCCCGCGGCGCGGCCATTGCCGCCCGCAAGATTTCGCCGCGCCATGGATCCACTACTGCCCGAACCCGAACCGCTCGTCTCGTTGATCGAGGCCCTGCGGCGCCTGCCTGGCGTGGGCGTACGCTCGGCCCGGCGCATGGCCTATCACCTGCTGCAGCACGACCCCCAGGGGGCCGACATGCTGGGGCGGGCGTTGGCCGGCGCGGTGCACGACCTGCGTCATTGCTCGCGTTGCAACAGCTTCGCCGAAGAAGACGTGTGCGCCACCTGCGCCAATCCCAAGCGCGATCCTTCCCTGCTGTGCATCGTCGAGACGCCCGCCGACCAGAACATGATCGAGTCCAGCCACGGCTACCGTGGCCTGTACTACGTGCTGATGGGCCGAGTCGCGCCGCTGGAGGGCATCGGGCCGCGCGAACTGGATTTCGACCGCGTCATCCGGCGGGCCACCGACGGGGTGGTGCAAGAGGTCATCCTGGCCACCAACTTCACGGCCGAAGGCGAGACCACGGCGCATTTCCTGGGTGAAGCCCTGGGCGAGCGCGGCCTGCGCGTGACGCGCCTGGCGCGCGGCGTGCCCGCGGGCAGCGAACTTGAATACGTCGACGCCGGCACCATCGCCTGGGCGCTGATGGAACGCAAGACCACCTGAATTCCCCGCGCAGCCTTGGCTGCGCGCGTTGCGTCGTCCATGGGGCGCGCACTTTCCTTGGGGCAGCAGAGCGGGGCAGGGTATCCTGTACCGCTCGCAAAATCGATCCGCGACGCACGTACGGCGCGGACCCCACGAGGAAGACACCCATCATGTCAGCCCTGACCGGACTGAAGGTCCTGGAACTCGGCACGCTCATCGCCGGGCCGTTCGCCGCGCGCATCTTCGGCGAATTCGGCGCCGACGTCATCAAGGTCGAAACCCCGCACGGCCCCGACGGCACGGGCGGCGGCGACCCCATCCGCAGCTGGCGCCATCTGCACGAAGGCAATTCGCTGTGGTGGACGGTACAGGCCCGAAACAAGCAATCCATCGCGCTCAACCTGAAGCACCCCGACGCCCGCGAGATCGCTCGCAAGCTGGCGCTGGACGCCGACGTCGTGGTCGAGAACTACCGCCCCGGCGTGCTGGAAAAATGGGGTTTGGGCTTCGAGCAGCTGCGCGCCATCAACCCCGCCCTGATCATGGTGCGCCTGTCGGGCTATGGCCAGACCGGCCCGATGAAAGACCAGCCGGGCTTCGGCGCCATCGGCGAATCCATGGGCGGGCTGCGTTACGTGTCGGGCCATCCCGACCGGCCGCCGCTGCGCGTGGGCATCTCGATCGGCGACTCGATCGCGGCGCTGCACGGTGTCATCGGCGCGATGATGGCGCTGCGCCATCGCGATGCCACCGGCGGCCGCTGGAATGGCCAGACGGGCGAGGCCTGCCGCGCCGGCCAGGGCCAGATGGTCGACGTGGCGCTGTACGAGGCGGTCTTCAACATGATGGAAAGCCTGGTGCCCGAGTACGACGTGGCCGGCGTGGTGCGCGAACGCACCGGCGGCGCGCTGCCCGGCATCGTGCCGTCCAATACCTACACCACCCGCGATGGCCAGAACGTCGTCATCGCCGGCAATGGCGACGCGATCTTTCACCGCTTGATGCGGGCCATCGGCCGCGACGACCTGGCCACGGACCCGGACCTGGTCCGCAATGATGGCCGCGCCCGGCGCGTGGACGAGATCGACGGCGCCATCCAGGCCTGGTGCGGCGGCCGAGAAATTGACGAGGCGCTGAACACCCTGAAGGCGGCCGACGTGCCGGTCGGCAAGATCTACAGCGTGGCCGACATGTTCACCGATCCACAGTTCCTGGCGCGGCGCATGATCGAGCAGCATCAGTTCGCCGACGGCCGTCCGGTCAAGCTGCCGGCGGTGGTGCCCAAGCTTTCCGAGACCCCCGGCGGCACCCGCTGGATAGGCCCCGAATTAGGGGAACATACCGAGGAAGTCCTGAAATCGCTGGGGTATGATTCAGCGGCTATCGACAAGCTGGCGCAGACTGGCGCTATCGGTAGACCTGATCCCAAGGAGACAACACATGTCAGTCACACGTCGTGATTTGCTCAAGATGGCCGGCGCCGCCGGCGTCATGGGCATGGCCCCCGCCATCGTGCGCGCCCAGAAGCTGGAGAAGACCAAGGTCCAGATCGCCGTGGGCGGCAAACCCCTGATCTACTACCTCCCGCTGTCCATCGCCGAGGCCCGTGGCTACTTCAAGGACGAAGGCCTGGACGTGTCGATCGCCGACTTCGCCGGCGGCTCCAAGGCCCTGCAGGCGGTCGTGGGCGGCAGCGCCGACGTGGTGTCGGGCGCGTTCGAGCACACGCTGGCCATGCAGTCCAAGGGCCAGTTCTACCGCGCCTTCGTGTTGCAGGGCCGCGCGCCGATGATCGGCGTGGGCGTGTCCAAGAAGAACATGCCCAACTACAAGGGCCCGGCCGACCTCAAGGGCAAGAAGATCGGCGTGACCGCGCCGGGCTCGTCCACCAACATGGTGGTCAGCTTCTTCCTGGCCAAGCACGGCCTGAAGGCGTCCGACGTGTCCATCATCGGCGTGGGCGCCGGCGCAGGAGCCGTCACGGCGCTGCGCAGCGGCCAGATCGACGCCATCTCCAACACCGACCCCGTGGTGTCGATGCTGGAGATGCCGGGCGACATCCAGATCATCGTCGACACGCGCACCCTCAAGGACACCCAGGACATCTTCGGCGGCAACATGCCGGCCGGCTGCCTGTATGCGCCGCAGGCGTTCATCGACGCCAACCCGAACACCGTCCAGGCGTTGACCAACGCCCTGGTGCGCGCCGACAAATGGATCCAGAAGGCCGGTCCCGACGAGATCGCCAAGGTCGTGCCCGAAACCTATCTGCTGGGTGATCCGGCCGTCTACAAGGCCGCCATCGGCAAGAGCCTGGAAGGCCTGTCGCCCGACGGCCTGATCCCCGAAGACGGCGCCGCCACCGCGCTCAAGGCCCTGGCCGCCTACCAGGCGGACTTCGACGGGGCCAAGATCGACGCCTCCAAGGTCTGGACCAACGACTTCGCGCGCCGCGCCAACGAGAAATACCCCAATGGCTGAAGCCGCGCTTTCGCTGGAAAACATCAGCTGCACCTTTGTCTCCCGCGACGACCGCTCGCAGCGCTACACCGCCGTCAGCGACACGACCCTGGCCATCGCGCCAGGCGAGTTCGTGTCGGTGGTGGGCCCCACGGGCTGCGGCAAGTCCACCTTGCTCAACGTCAGCGCCGGCCTGCTGGCGCCGTCGTCGGGGCGGGTGTTAGTGTTCGGCCAGCCGCTGTCCGGCATCAACTCGCGGGCCGGCTACATGTTCCAGGGCGAGGCCCTGCTGCCGTGGCGCAGCGCGCTGGACAACGTCGTGGCCGGGCTGGACTTTGCCGGCGTGCCGCGCGCCGAAGCCCAGGAACGCGGCCGCGAATGGATGCGCCGCGTGGGCCTGGGCGGCTTCGAGGGCCGCTATCCGCACCAGATGTCCGGCGGCATGCGCAAGCGCGCCATGCTGGCCCAGACCCTGATCCGCGACCCCGACATCATCCTGATGGACGAACCGTTCTCCGCGCTCGACATCCAGACGCGCCAGCTGATGGAAAACGAGGTGCTCGACCTGTGGATGGCCAAGCGCAAGGCCGTGCTCTTCATCACGCACGACCTGGACGAGGCCATCGCCATGAGCGACCGCGTCGTGGTGCTGTCGGCCGGGCCGGGCACGCATCCCATCGGCGAGTTCACGATCGACCTGCCGCGCCCGCGCGACGTGGCCGAAGTGCGCAACAACCCGCGCTTCGTCGAACTGCACGCGGCCATCTGGGCCGTGCTGCGTGAAGAAGTGCTCAAGGGCTATGCCCAACAGAAGCGGGCCTGACCTATGTCCAAGTCGTTCAAACCCGGTTCCGCCAGCCTGCGCTTCTGGCAGTTGCTGCTGCTGGTCATCATCCTGGGCGCCTGGCATATCGCCTCGCGCGATTCCAAGGTTGCCTTCTTCTTCGGTGAACCCCTGAAGGTCTGGGGCCGCATCTGGGCGTGGTTCGTCACCAACGCCGACATCTACACCCACTTGTGGGTCACGTTGACCGAAACGGTGCTGGCGTTCTTCATCGGCACCATCGCGGGCCTGGCATTCGGTCTCTGGCTGGGCCTGTCGCCGCGCGCCAGCGCCATCCTGGACCCTTACATCAAGGCGGCCAACTCGATGCCGCGCGTGATCCTGGCGCCGATCTTCGGCATGTGGTTCGGGCTGGGCATCTGGTCCAAGGTCGCGCTGGCCGTGACGCTGGTGTTCTTCATCGTCTTCTTCAACGTCTACCAGGGCGTGCGTGAAGTCAGCCCGACCCTGCTGGACAACGCCCGCATGCTGGGCGCGCGCCAGCGCCAACTGCTGCGCCACGTCTACCTGCCGTCTGCCACCAGCTGGGTGTTCTCCAGCCTGCATACCTCGGTGGGCCTGGCCTTCGTGGGCGCGGTGGTGGGCGAATACCTGGGCTCGGCCAGCGGCGTGGGCTACCTGATCCTGCAGGCCGAAGGCACGTTCGACGTCAATACCGTGTTCGCCGGCATCGTGGTCCTGACGGCGTTCGCGCTGGTGCTGGACTACATCGTCGGCATCGGCGAAAAGCGGCTGATGAAGTGGCAGCCGAAGTCAGGGGAAACCGAAAAGCTCTGATCGGCTGAATGACGCGACGCCCATGAAAAAGCC